>JBEAZU010000123.1:0-4533 GCA_041169945.1 Bacteroidota bacterium | reverse complement strand
TGCTAGTTATTATAATCGTTAAAGCACAAATTCTTTTCGTAAGTATTAATTATACCAAATACATTTTTAATATAGACCGTTTGTGTCAACTTTAATTTTATAATTCAGTAAATTTTATTTAGGATTAGGAGGATTTTTGTAAATTAAATTGAAAAAATTTTAGGTGATTTTTATAAAGATACAAATTTTCAATAGGAGTTTATTTACAATGTGTTATGAATTAAATATTAGGGCGTTTCCGCCACGGCGGATCGCGTGTTCGGCACTCGTCCCGATTTTTTCGGGAAGCTCAAACAATCCCGATATTCTCGGGACTCCCGCTAACGCAAAGCGGATGTACTCAATCTTTTTGTGTTTTTTTAATGAAATATTTGTCAAAATGTATTAGACTATTTAATATGTGTTTGGTATTATTCTTTGTCTAAGAATAATACCGCAAGTATGGGATGGAGCGCGGATAAATCAGATTAGACAGATAACCGCTAATCTTTATATAAGTTAACCACATTGGGTTTACGACTTCAGCCTAGACCAAAGATGGCATAAACCACCAACATTAAAAACTGCAATGATTCCTCAGCCTGGTTAAATCTTAACCTGCAGGGTCACATAAAAACTCCTGCCATCTGAAGGCAGAATCCCTGGACCAGGATAGCCAGTGGCTCTTCGGGTGAAATACATGCTATTGGTGACATTGTTAATGCTGCCTTCTAGTTTAAATATTTTATATTCATACGACATACTGAAATCAAGAATTTCATATTCAGGAATAAGCCCAACGATGGCAATACTGCTGCCCGCCACGGCATTGGTTGCATCCGAAAATTGATCGGCAGTATAATTGTATTGCAAAGAGGCTTTTAGTTTTTTATACCCTCCTCTGATCCCATATTTGACATTGGCATTGGGTACAAATTCTACTTGATTTCCTGCTACGCCTGCCAAACCACTTTTGCGATAGCTCGAATGAATCAAGGCTATATTGGCAAATAAAGCACTTGACCACTTCTCTTGTTTGGGGGCAAAAACACTCATCATATTGATTTCTCCATACGATTCCAATCCTAACATATAGGCTTGTGCAATATTGGTACGCTTTCGCAACACCCTATTTTGTTGGTCATAAAATTGAATTTCACCAATTTTATTGTCATAATTCAAATAAAACACACTCACATCATAATTGATCTTTTTGGTGCCTTCGCTCCTCATACCAAGATCCAAGGAATAGCCTTTTTCATCCTGCAAATTAGGATCAATGACCAAAGAAGGGTTATTGATTTGCATATCGCTAAACGTAATGGACCTATAATTTTGAGAAATATTGGCATACAAATTCAGTCTTTCGATGGGTTTATAACTCAAGCCCAAACCGGCAAGCAAAAAATTTCTTGCATGATGTTTGTTTTCAAGCCCAGCAGTAAGGATGGTTTTATTTCCCGCATTGTCGTTTTCAAAACGCATATAAGTACCCTTGGCGAGGGTGGCAATGTATTCGTAGCGCAATCCTGGGGTGACAGACCATTTATCATGCAGGTACCAAATATTTTCGAGGAAAAAGGACACATTCTGATTTGGAAAAGTATAATCAGTGCTGAGCATAGTACTTGGCCCAACATACGTAAAGTCAGCCGTTTTACCAGTGCTTCCCAAGCCCTGCGTACTGTGGTTATTGCCGTGGTAATACCTTGTTCCAATTAAAAAAACGGCCTGTTTTTTCCCTAGGTAGTACCATTTCAAATACCTTGCTTCAGCACCCCAATTCGTAAATTCACCTTTGATTAAATCGCGTTCCGAATTATCGTCGATGGTTTGCACCCGATTAGGCCTAAAACCAACGGAATATCGGTAAGCAGAAAGTCCAAATAACCTAACATTAAACTCGTTGGAAAGGTTAAATTTATAGTTATAATGCAAGGCAAGCATGTTCCAATTGACCTTAAACCAGTTTCTTTCGCGATTGGATTGACGAGGATCTTTGTAAAACATTTTATCGGTTAAACCCCCAGCCTGCTTTGCCAAATAGTTCATGTGGGTAATATCTAGGCCTAGCGTTGCTTTTTCTGACAATTTATAATTTACATTACTGTAGAAATTATAGTTGTCGAAGTGGGAATTTGGCCTCCATCCATCCCCTTTTTTATACTGAAAATAGGTATAGTAACTGATTTTGCCGACGGTACCGCCCAAACTCGTAAACGTATTGTAAAAGCCAAAAGATCCTACACTTTGTCGCGCGGTGATTTGTATTTTTTTATCTGCCACAGGTTTTCTGATGACAAAATTAATCAAACCGCCAAATTGTGTTCCGTATTGCAAAGAGGCTGCTCCCCTCACAATCTGAATCTTTTCAATGGCTTCGGTGGGTGGGGTATAATAGCTTTCAGGATAACCCAATGCATCAGCACTGATGTCGTAACCATTTTGGCGCACATTAAAATTGGAGGTACGGTTAGGATCCAAGCCCCTTGCCCCAACACTCAATTGTAAGCCCGAGCCATCATTTTCAAAAATGTTTAAACCAGCCACGCGGGAATAGATCTGGCGGGCATTGTTAGTCGATAAGTTGGCTACCAACTGATCAGGGATAATGACTTCTGATTTCTTCCCTTCATAAATCCCCATATTCTCAACCCCTTTCATACGGTTATCGGCTTGTTTGGCCACCACAGTCACCTCTTTGGTAAATTGATGAGAAGGCGTGAGTTTTATCGTAAGGTTTACATTGGCCCCTTTGATGTCAATGCCTTGTTTAGCATGTTTGAAATCGAGGCTTGAAAAATGCAGCACATAATGCCCATCAGGCAAATTGGTAAATCTGAAATTACCCAAAGAATCGGTATAAGTCACCTGATGCCTGGTAAGAAAAACTTTGCAATGGTCAATAGAAGTCGAATCTAGCATTGATACGAGTTTACCCGACAAGGTATGTTGTGCCTGCAAATGATTGCTTAGTAAGCCCAACAAAAGCAACAATACTATTTTAATTTTATTCATCTAACCAGCATTCTTTGGTAACAAGACTCTATTGCAACCGTTGGCAAATATACACATCTTCGCATTGAATCACTTATTTCTCGTACAGTAATAGCCAATTTTTATGCAGGAATGATTCATCTTCTTTGGCCAAATCAACAGTAGGAAGTACCAAAGGCCGCCCCATCCTTCCGTTTAATGACACATAAGAATCTACATATACCTTTGGATTTTTAAACCCATTTTTATGATAATAATCTCTGAGGAAATGGGCGAATTGCAAAAGCATATCAGGTTGTGTGGTCATCATTTTTTCCTGCAAAAGAGTTAAAAAGGCGGCATTGTTCACCACCATTTTTTTACCTGCATTGTCTATGATGGTAAATTCGGCATAACCGGCTTTTTCCATCAGCATTACACGCCACGAAAAGCGATAACCCTGTTCGGTCCAAAACAATTGACCGGGATAGGCCAAGTACCTGAGTGGTAAAAGCAATTGCCAAACAAAAAACACCAATAATCCTGCTTGAATGAGTTTACCCACGACAGGCCGATACTGATATATTTTGGGTGGATTTGCAACATCTCCCTTTACTTGTAAAATACGATACATCAAAGCGATTATCTTTTCATGAAAAGAAGCAGAAAAGAAAATAAGGGCAGTCACGATCATGATATAAGGAAACATGCCGATGGGGAATAACATGGCGGTCAGCACATGAAATACAATTACCGCAAGGTAAGCCCAAAGCCTTGTTCGTGAATGCCAAAGTAAAAATGGAATAGCCAGATCATAGACACATCCTACCCAACTAAACACATAAGCAGTTGTTTTGTAATTAAATAAGCCGCCAATAATTGGCATGTCATTTCTAGCGGGTAACCATATTTTCAAAGGCAAAGCATGCAAAAGCCAATCAGGATTAATTTTTGCCAATCCTGCAAAAAAATACAGGATACAAACCATCAATTTAAGCACATCGATGGTCCAGGTTGGAATGAAGGAAGCCGCTATTTTTTTATTTCTAAAGGCATCCACAGAAAATGCCACCTGAGCAGGAAGGAAAATCATCAAAAAACAGATCAGGCTAATGAAATAATAATGGTTAAGGTAAGTGGATTTGTCAATCAGTTCGATATAGGTAAAACTTAAAAACAAACTCACTATAGCCATTCTATAATACAAGCCAATAGCCACTAAAACAGCAGAAAGGGCAAGCAATGCAAAAAGTAAATATGTGTATTCGCCCAATGGCACAACAAATTCAAAGCCATAAAAAGGAAAAAAAAACTGAGGACTGAGGTATAAATCTTTGATCCAACCATTCGCCCAAAAACGCAGTGTACTTAAAAATAACATGGTTCCAAGTACCATTCTGAAAACAACCAAAGGTGCTGCAGACGAAAATCCATGAAAATATTTGTGTACGCTAATTTTCAATATATACTGTAATTATGTAACCTGCTCGCCTAAATTCATCCGAATGTCAACGAAAACCCCTCTTTGAACCTGATTCTGGCATCAACCCAACCATAGGTTACACCTATGGCTATTTT
>JBEAZU010000122.1:0-17452 GCA_041169945.1 Bacteroidota bacterium | reverse complement strand
CCCTTCTAAAAACTTATGGCAATATTTTATCGGACAGCCGAATTCAAGATGTAATTCAAAAGCAGGTAAAAATAGTCGATAGCACCACTATAAGCCTATTTAAAGAGATTTTGAACTGTGTCGGTCGTAAATCAAAAACGGGTAAAATAAGGGTGGTATTAAAGTACATACTGTTATAAATGCTGATGAAAATAGTTCCAAACTTAGTTTGGTTTAGTTCTGCTACAACTCATGACCATCAATATCTTAAAAAGTTAAGTTGTGATGCAAATTCAAATTTACTGCGTATTAATCGTCAACTTATTAATTTCTGTCATACAAAAGAAACTGAAACGAAGCCGGGCTTTTTCAAACTTGGTAAGCATCTGTCAAATACACTTATTCAACTACATTAAACTGTTAACATTCCTTGAAAATCCCGAAAAGGATTGGATAGTTGACGTAGCCGAAAGTGAGCAATTAACTATTTTTTGATCGCTTATTTTTCAAAAATAGCATACATGAAAAATCAAGTAACTGTAAATGTATTGATTAACTTCGTAAATTTACTAAACTTGATTTTTATCGGACATTAATGGTAACAAATAAAACAAAATCTCAGTGAATAACTTTTTTGACTTTTTTAACGTAAATTCGTTTTGGACTAAATTAATGGAATAGCATCCCTAAGCGGTAAATTACAAATGGTAAAACACACATTAATTTTAGTGTTATTTATTTTTATAGCACTAACAAATAGTTTTGGAGCAACTAAAACATGGGTCGGAGGTAACATCAATGGGACGAATGCGAATAACAGGTCTCGTACTAGTGACCCCCTTGTTGGAGATGCCCAAATTTTTAATGGCATTACTCCAAACATTACTTGTAATTCAGGCACCGACACCATTACAGAGACTGGAGATTGTTCAGTAGGTGCCGCTTCTTCCACGCCTACCTTAAGCATCCATTCCACATTGACAAATATAACCCACACCACATCTGGGGTAACAGGAATTTCTTCATCCATAGGCTTACCCGCAGGTGTAAGGGCTGCTTATGCAAACAATACCATAATCCTCAGCGGAACACCTACTGTAAGTGGTACTTTTAACTATACTATTAACCCAACCGCTTGTAGCACCACTGCTACAGGTACCATAACAGTGATTGAAGTAAACAAAGAAGTTGTAGGTTCTGGAACAGCGAAAAGAACAATGGCAGCATGTGCGACCGCTTGGAATTCAAGCACTTTTTATGGTCCTCCTATCGGATGTGGCACCCCTTATGGTGGTAGCACTGTATCTTATAATGGAAATAATTATACGGTAACGATGTGTACCAAAAATGAAATACCTAGTAATGCGACATGGGCTTTTACTCCACAAGGCGCTTGTACTTCATGTGCCACCGTTTTAGCAGGAAGCATAGGCACAGCGCAAACAATATGTTACAATACCACACCTAGTATATTAACCAATATAAGTAGTGCTAGTGGGGGTGATGGTTCTTTTACTTACCAATGGCAAAGTGCTACTGACAATATCAATTTTTCTAATATTAGTGGTGCCACTGCTACGACTTATGCGCCTAGCGCATTAACCGCCAATAAGTATTTCAGACGTGTTGCTACTTCAGGATCTTCTTGTGGTTCGGCTACTACTAGTAGTATATATATAAATGTAAATTCAACTCATACCGTAGGTGCAGCCTCTCTTTCTCCCTCATTACTCATTAATACACAAATGAGCAATATTACCCATAGCACAAATGGTGTAACAGGCATTATTTCTTCCTCAGGCTTACCCGCTGGCGTAACGGCTACTTATGCTTTTAACATGATAACCATAAGTGGGACTCCTACAGTTAGTGGTACCTATAACTATACCATTACGCCAAGCGGTTGTGGCTCAGCCACTGCCACCGGCACTATTACGGTGAATGAATCAAGTACTGCTGGTGGGGCATGTAGTGATTATACTACTTGGTACCAGGCTACGTGGAATGCTGGTCAGCTAGTTCGCCTGAGTGGAACAAACAATTTGTATACCCCAACCTATAGCTCAACACCCGCAATTCTAACTGATCCTACTACTCGTTGTGAGTATTCAGTCGGATGTTTCTCACCATGGAAATTAGCAGGAACTTGTATAGCTTCCTGCTCAGGAGATGCATCATCATCGCCTAATGTATGTATAAATACAGCTATGACTGCCATAACTCATACCACATCTGGTGTATCAGGCATTACCTCTTCCTCAGGCTTACCTGCTGGCGTAACGGCTACTTATGCAAACAATAAAATCACCATCAGCGGAACACCTAGTCAAATTGGTATATTTAATTATAGTATTAGCCCAACCGGTTGTAGTGTAACAGCAACTGGCACTATTAAGGTTATATCTCCTCCTACCATAAATGCAGCATCATCATCACCTTCCTTGTGTATTAACACAACAATAACTTCCATTACCCATGCTACTACAGGAGTCACAGGAATAATTTCTTCTACAGGTTTACCAGTAGGTGTAAGTGCAACTTATGTGAACAGTACCATCACCATCAGCGGCAAACCTACAGAGAGTGGTATATTTAACTATACCATTACCCCAACTAGTACTTGTGGTTCAGCAGCTACTGCCACTGGTACAATCACCGTAACGGATAATCGTACAGTAGGTGTAGCATCATCAACGCCCACATTACTCATTAATACACAAATGAGCAATGTTACCCATAGTACAAATGGTGTCACAGGCATAATTTCCTCCTCAGGCTTACCCGCTGGCGTAACGGCTACTTATGCAAGTAATACCATACTCCTCAGCGGAACACCTAGTCAAAGTGGTACATTTAACTACACCATTATTCCAAGCGGTTGTGGTTCAGCCACTGCCACTGGCACCTTAAAAGTTCGTTCTTATAGAAATACTTGGAATGGGACCGCAAGCAATTTATGGAACAATCCGACCAACTGGGATTTGAATAAAGTGCCAAGTACTGGCGATACCTTGGTTTTCCCGGCAGGTGTTGCAAACACTTCTACAATCAACGATATTCCAGCAGGAACTAGCTTTTCTTCTATTATTGTGGGGGTTGGTGCTTTTAAATTAACGGGTAATGCCTTATCACTTTCGGGAGAAATTGTGGCTAGCGCAACAGATACCGTAAGCATTGGCAATGACATTACTTTTTCGACTACAGGAAAACCACACAACATAACATGCAACCTTGCCGGCAAATTAGTACTCAGTGGCAAAATTAACAATGGTGGAGACACCCTTTTGGTGAATAGTATAGGAAGCACCCTATTGACAGGGATAATTAGCGGAGCAGGAGCTTTAACTAAAACAGGAGCAGGAGCTTTAACTTTGTCAGGAAATAACACATTTACTGGCGGGGTAAATTTAAATCAGGGTACCATAAATTTAGGAAACACCAATTGTTTAGGTACTGTGGCGGGTACTTTGACTATCGCAGCAGGAACTACTTTAAGAAATACTTTGGGTACTTTTTTGACTTTGGCCAACTATCCTATGAAATGGTTAGGTAATTTTTCTTTTGATGCAGGACTAAATACCAGTATAGGAAGTGGCAATATTCAGTTAATGGGAGATGTAACAATTTCGATAACCAATGGATTGTACTTATATAATATTATTTCAGGTAATTTTAGCCTAACAAAAGCTGGACTTGGTCAGATGCAATTCATGAATTCAAGTAATACTTATACAGGAAAATCAGCTTGTATAGCTGGAACTACCTTTGTAAGAATATTGCCAAACTTAGGAGGTATTTCTAATTTTGGACAGCCATCAACCATCAACAACGGTACGATATCTTTAGGTGCTGGATCAAATTCTGTGAAAATGCATTTTATTTCAAGCAATATGGTAACCGATAGGGTTATTGATATGGCAGGCACTACAGGTGATATATCTATCATTAGTAACGGGTCGACTAGTTCCATTAACTTTTCATCCAATTTTACAGCTACAGGCAATGGCAATAAAACAATTGAATTTATAGCAGAATCAAAAAACAATACGGTATCTGGAAGTATCCCAAATCCTGTGTCTGGAATAATTAGCTTGAATAAAAGTGGCCTTGGGAAATGGACTTTATCTGGTAACAATACTTATACTGGTATTACCTCTATTACACAAGGTGTATTACAAATCGGCAATGGAGGAACTTCTGGTTCATTGGCAAGTACAGCAATTTTGAATTTAGATACGCTAATTATTGACAGAACGAATACCATGACTTATGTAGGCATTATTTATGGTACAGGAAAACTCATTAAGAAAAGTGCTGGTACACTTACTTTATCTGGCGTAAATACTTACACAGGAGGTACTACTATTACAGAAGGTACAATTGAACTTGGTATTACTAATGCTTTGTCTGCCACTTCGATTGTATTGAATGGAGGAATTTTGTCGACAGGTTCTTCGGTCGGGTTTTCTAATACAACATCAGGTTCATTAACTCTTTCCGACAGTGCTACCATTGCCTTAGGAACAGGCAACCATACCTTAGCTTTTGCAGCAAGCAATGGCACAACATGGACAGCAGAAGCAGTGTTGAAAATTACAGGTTGGAATGGAAATTTTGATGGCACAAATACAGGCGCTACTGCACACCTCCTCACGGGTTCAAGTGCAGAATTAACTTCCTCTAAACTTGCTCAAATTCAATTTTATAGAACTTCAAATGCACAACTGTACACTGCAACCCAATTGACCTCTGGTGAAATTGTACCCACGGCTACTTTGGTAAGTGTAACCAATAAAACTGCCATTTGGGATGGAGGCAGTGCCGTCAATGACAATTGGACCACTGCAGCAAACTGGGTGGGAGATATTGCTCCTATAGCAGGGGATACTTTGGTGTTTGATGGCAAGGTGAGACTCAATCCGAACAATGATTTTCCTACAAATACTGCGTTTGTTTCAATTGGTTTCTCTGCAACTGCAGATACTTTTAAGTTGAATGGTAACCCTATCAAATTGACTGGTGGTTTAACTGCTATTACTTCTAGCAGTAATAAAACTACTATATTCAACCATGATATTACTTTTACAAATCCTTCAAAAATTGCAACTTCTTCGTCTGGAAGATTGGGTTTTAATAGTAATATAGACAATGGTGGATATGATATTACTTTTGATATCAATGGTGGTACAATTAATTTTTGGGGTATTATTAGTGGTAAAGGAGGTATTATCAAAAATGGCAATAATGTGCTACTCTTAGATGGGCAAAATAATTATTTAGGAACCACTACAATCACCAAAGGAACAATTAAATTAACCTCAGCAGAAGTAATTCCTAATGTAAGTAAAGTAAACTTTAATGGGGGGGGACTTATAACTACTGCCGGAAATACAGAATATTTAGGTGAATTGATACTTTCTGACTCTTCTCTTATTTCGTTAGAACAAGATTATCAATCTCTTGTATTTGCTTCAAGCAATGGCGAAATTTGGAATGCAGGAGACACATTAACAATTCATGGTTGGAAAGGTGGTTACGATGGAACCGCTGCTAGTAATTCCGATCCAAAATTATTTATTGGAGCAAGTGCCGATTTAAGTCCAACTAAAGTAGCTCAAATTAAATTTTACAAAACTGGTTTATTTTACACCGCAACTCAATTGGCCAATGGTGAAATTGTGCCGGCTCCCCTTGCCACACCAACAATTACAATCACAGGCAATACCAATGCATTATCCACCAATCACGGAACGGCCAGCGCAACCAAAACCTATAGCGTTGCGGGAAGCAATCTTACAGACAATTTGATTATAGTTGCTCCCAAAGGCTATGAAATAGGATTGAGTGAACTAGGCGCCTATGGATCAACCATTAGCTTTCCTCCTAATAACTATGAAGTGTTAAGCACCAACTTTTACCTTAGAATTAGCGCCTCAACAACCGTAGGATCCATTAATGCCAGCAATATTCGTGGTACAAGTACCGGTGCAGATACCGTATATTATGCAATTCCAAGTGGCACCGTGCTTAGTACCATTCTTGAACAAGCCAAAGATACCTTGGCTTGCAATGGTAGTCTTAGCACCTTTATCGTGAAAGCGGTAAGTGGCAGTAGTTTTCAATGGCAGGTAAATGAAGGAACAGGCTTTGTGTCTATTTCAAATTCGGCCCTGTACAAAGGTACTGACAATGATACCCTCACGATTAAAACCGTTGGTATTGGCATGAATAAATTCCAATACCGTTGTCTTGTAAATATTGACACCAGCAATATCGTTACCCTAAACGTTAAACTTTACACCACACCAACGGCCATCATCAGTGGTAGCGACACGATATGTACTGGTTTAACATCAAGCAAAATCAAAATAGATTTAACAGGTACATCGCCATGGACCATTGAATATTCAAAAGGAGCAGGCAGTTTCCCTATCAGCAATATCACCACAACTCCTTATTATATGAGTGGCATCGTGTATCCAACCAGTATAAACTACAGTTTGGTCAGTGTAAAAGATGCCAGTAATTGTTTATCAACCTCCTCTGTGTCGGGAAATGCTTTCGTAAAAACGGTAGCAAAACCTGCTGCAACCATTGGTGTTGACACTACTATTTGTACTGGGGCTGAGGCAAAATTGCATTTCAACTTTACAGGCAGTGCCAATTTTAAAGTAAAATACCATGATGGTTTACAATATGATTCGACTTATGCGACTTCGAATTCAAAAACAATTGCAGTAAGTCCAACAAAAACGACCACGTATAACCTCGTGTCGGTAAGTACGGGTAATTGTACCAATACTACTACAGGAAAATCCGCTACTATCACGGTGAATACTCCTCCAACAGCAAGTATGACTGTATTAGGAAGCGACGTAATTTGTAACGGTGCCTCCGCTTCGTTACAATTAAGCATTACCGGACCAGCATCTACCTGGACAATTGAATATTCTGAAAATGGCAATAAAAAAACCACTCCTGCCTTTAGCACACAAAACTACACCTTACTGGTCAATCCAAGCAGTGATGCCAATTACCAATTAACCGCCATTAGAGATTTGAATTGTAGCGCTGCCATTGCACCAGTAAGCCCCATCAACATTACCGTAAAATCTTCGGGAGGAAGAACTTCCAATCCTATGATAGACCAAGCAGGGGTGTATACTTGCAATACCAATACCCTTCAATTGGTGGTGAGCAATCAAGAAACTGGCGCCATTTACCAATGGTATCGCAACGGTAGGTTAATCATTGGGGCCAACAATGACACTTTACCTGTGCTTACCTATGGTAAATATACCCTTAATGAGGCCTATTGCAGACCATCCCTAAGTGCCTATACTATTGATTCGACAGTGTTTGGAACAGCACCAGTCATCACCACCAATAACATCGGCACAAAAGAGGGATATTTGCAAACCACAGCTCCTATTAATGCTTCGGTACAATGGTATATCAACGACTATAAATTAGAAGGCGAAACACAAGAAAAATTAAAAATCAGTTTTAATGGCACCTACAAAGTAAGTGTTACCAAAGCCAATTGTACCAGTTTCTCTTTGCCTATACAAATATTAGATCAAAATTATTTGGATGCCCGCTTGGCTTTGGTATACCATGCCGATTCTAGTGTGTCGTTTAATGACATCCATAATTCACCCTATACCGTAGTGCCTAACACAAGCAAAGACGAAATTCATGTCTTAGGGCCCGACATGAGCCAAAACTATGACATTCATATTCGAGACATTACCGGAAAATTAGTTTACCAATCCTCCAATAATTTAAGCAAAAATACCATTCATGACATTGCTGATTTACCCACGGATATTTATATCGTTGAATTGCGAATTGAGAATCAGTCGTATTTTGTTAAGTTTGTAAAAAACTAAACCATCGGCAGTTAACAAACACTGCTTTGGGGAAAATTATTATTGCTACCTATTAATGAAAAAACTTTCAATGGAGGAGTTGAATAGGGTTTCAGTGGAGGAATTTAAAATCCAAGACAAATACCCTATTTGTATCGTGTTAGACAATGTGAGAAGCCTACACAATGTCGGTTCAGCTTTTCGTACTTCCGATGCTTTTAGCATCGCTAAAATATATTTATGCGGCATTACAGGCACCCCACCCAATAGAGAAATCAACAAAACAGCACTTGGAGCCACCGAATCTGTTGCATGGGAATATGTGGACCAAACCAGTTCAATTGTATCACAATTGAAAGCCGAAGGTTGGGTAATATGCGCCATAGAACAAGTAGAAAACAGTATTTCTTTACTCGATTTTGTACCAGCGCAAGGTAAAAAATATGCCCTCATTTTTGGAAATGAAGTAGATGGGGTTGATTTAGCGCTCATCAACCAATCTGATAAGGTGATAGAAATTCCACAATATGGCACTAAACATTCCTTAAATGTATCGGTAAGTTTGGGCGTGGTGGTTTGGGATATGCTTGCAAAATGGCACTAATAAAGTAGCATAAAGAAATTCAAAGCCCACAGCACACGAGCACATCATAACCCAGGATCAAACATACATAAGCTTATATCCAAAATACTTACCCTTGTACAACAAAAGCTTTTTCAACAAGCATCACCAAGATATGGATTACTTTGATGTGTACTTCTTGAATTCTGTCGGCATAGCCATTGTGTGCTACCCTTATTTCCACATCACATAAGTCGGCAAGTTGCCCACCATTTTTCCCGGTCAAGGCAATCACTTTCACCCCGTTTCGTTTGGCTAATTCTGCCGCTTTGATGATATTGGTAGAATTGCCACTGGTGCTGATGGCCAAAAACACATCCCCTTTATTGCCTAAAGCTTCTACATAACGAGCGAACACACTTTCATAACCAAAATCATTGGCGACACAAGACATATAAGCAGGTTCTGCGATGGCGATGGCGGGGAAAGGTTTTCTATCTTCACGGTAACGACCGGTAAGTTCTTCTGTAAAATGCATGGCATCACAATGTGAGCCCCCATTGCCGGCAGCCAATACTTTACCACCATTTTTGAAGGCCGCAATCAGTATCTCGGCAGCGTCATTGATCGCTTCAAGATTTTGTGTTTTGCCTAAAAAGTTATTTAACACATCATTAGCAGCATTTAATTCTGCTAGTATCAAATCTTGGTTATGTTCCATGTTGCAAGATAAAAAAAAGTCCCGATTTTGGTCGGGACTTTTATAATTATTTTAATTCGATTTCTTCTCCTAAACCATTTATAAAGGTATATTCGGTAAGGCCTAAAGAACTATCTTTCATCAATTCTACCCATTTTTTATATTTAAAGAACCATTTCATACGAATAGAAATAAAGCCTTTTGTAAAATAAGCATGTAAGAAAGGATGTAAGGTGATTAACACCTTAGATTCATTTTGTTTGGTGAACACAAAATCGAGTTGTTGTTCAATTTGATCAGGAATGTTAATGCTGGCATTTACAGTTCCTGTGCCATTACAAGTAGGGCAAGTTTCTAAATTGGTGATATCCAATTGAGGTCTTACACGCTGACGGGTAATTTGCATTAAACCAAATTTACTCAAAGGCAGAATGGTAAATTTAGAGCGATCGCCCTCCATCTCTTCTTTCATTTTGGCAAATAAGAAGTTACGATTATCCTGGCTTTTCATGTCAATGAAATCGACCACAATAATGCCTCCTAAATCACGCAATTTAAGCTGACGAGCCACTTCGCGGCAAGCATCTACATTGACAGACAGGGCAGTTTCTTCTTGATCAGATTCGGAGTTTGACTTATTACCACTGTTTACATCTACCACATGAAGGGCTTCTGTATGTTCAATAATTAAGTATCCACCGTTAGGCAAGCTTACGGTTTTCCCGAAAAGCGCCTTTACCTGTTTTTCAATACCATACTCTTCGAACATTTTTTGCTTGCCAGAGTGAAGTTTTAGAATCTTCTCTTTGTCAGGGGCAATTGTTCTGATGTAGGTTTTAATTTCGTCGTAGATTTCTTTGCTGTCTACCACAATTCCATCGAAGCTTGAATTCAACAAATCTCTAAGAATAGAGTTTGCTCTGTTCATTTCTCCAATTACTTTGTCGCGCGGGCGAGCAGTTTTAAGGGCTTTAAAACCGTCTTCCCATTTTTTAAGCAATCCTTTAAGATCCTTATCGAGTTCAGCAACATCTTTACCCATTGCAACCGTACGGATAATTACACCAAAATTTTCGGGTTTGATTGATTGAATCAACCTCGAAAGTCTGTTGCGTTCATCTTTGTCTGCAATTTTTTTAGAAACACTTACCGAATTTGCAAATGGCACCAATACGATGTATCGGCCTGCAATAGAAATTTCACAAGAAAGACGAGGGCCTTTCGTAGAAATTGGTTCTTTTACTACCTGTACTAAGATATTTTGATTGCGGGTAAGGACTTGTCCTATTTTCCCCAATTTGTCAATATCCGTTTCAGCTTTAAAGCCTGCCAATTTGAAACCAACCCCTGGGGTATTGTTTTGAACAGATTTAACATATTTGTTCAAAGACTTAATCTGAGGGCCAAGATCATGGTAATGAAGGAAAGCATCTTTTTCGTAACCTACGTCCACGAATGATGCATTCAAACCTTGTACAAGCTTAGTAACGTTACCAAGGTAAATATCGCCAACAGTAAAGCTGTTAGCATTGCTCTCCACGTGGAATTCTACAAGACGCTTATTTTGCAATAGCGCAATTCTATCACCTTTCGGCGTAGAATTAATATATAATTCATTACTCAACGTTGAAGAATTTACTTAGTAAGACATAAACACAAATAGTCGGGATGTATAAAACATCCCGACTCCTATGATTTTATTAAAGAAGTGTAATTTCAAAAATTACTTTTTCTTATGTCTGTTTTTTCTAAGTCTTTTCTTTCTTTTGTGCGTGGCAATCTTATGACGTTTTCTTTTTTTACCGCAAGGCATAGTTGTAATATTTTAATGTGAAACTACTTTAATTCTTTTAAATAACCATCAACCGTTGCAATTACAGAAGGATCTTTTTCAAGATTTTTCACTTTTTCAAAATTGATTTTTGCTTTTACCGCATCACCAAGTTCTTTGTAACAAACACCTAAATAAAAATAGGCTTTGGCATTAGTAGGGTTCACTTTCGCTAATTGTGTAAAACGATCAACCGCTTTTTGGTATTGTCCAGATTGAACCGACAATACGCCCAAATTATAAATCGCCAACTCATTGTTAGCATCTTTGGCCAATACTTCTCTCAGCATCAAAATACCTTGCATTGGATTCGGGCTTGCCACAAAAGTCATGGCCATTTTCGATTTCAAATCAAGGTCTTCAGGATATTGCTGAAGCAGTTGTTGGTAAATTTCCCTCGCTTTCTCTGCATAAGCAGTAGAACGCTTCTCGTCTGTAGTAAAATTGAACGCTTCGTAATAATTATCACCCGCCTTTACCAAGCTAGATTTGCTTGGTTTCAATTGAATTTGAATATCGTAATACTTGGCTGCACTGTCGTACATAAAGTTTGAACGATACTTAGCAGCTACCGAATCTGCTAATGTAACCTTTTTATTGAGTACTCCCTCATTTACTAAAGCTTTCTTGAGCTTTGCTATTAAGATTTTCTCATCTTCCATTAATTCGGGCGCATGATCATGAGATTCGTGTGTATCATCATGGGCTGCTGAAGGAGAAGAACCAGCAGTTGGCTGACTTACTTTTTCACTTTTACCATCCTTCAAAGCTTTCTTTGGAAGATTAAAAAGCAAAACCACCGCGGCAATCGATATTACAACCAAAACTACCTGTGATTTTGTCATTTTTTAAATTGATTCAGTCAACTACCGGTTTATAAATAAATTACTTTGCTGCAACAGCAGCTGTTGCAGCAACACTAGTTTTAACTTTAAGCACAAATTCTTTCGCTGGTTTGAAGCTTGGAATATAGTGTTCATCGATTACGATAGCCGTATTTTTAGAAATGTTTCTAGCAATTTTTCTAGCTCTTTTCTTGTTGATAAAGCTACCAAATCCTCTTACATAGATATTGTCACCATTCGCCATTGAGTTTTTCACTACTGTGAAAAATGCTTCAATGCTTGCTGATACATCCGATTTCTCGATCCCTGTTTTTTCAGCTATTTCTGCGATTACTTCTGCTTTTGTCACTTGCTTGTTGACTTTAAGGTTATTGAATAATTTCTTTCCTTCAAAACTTTTGAAGGGGTTACAAATTTATACGGTTGTTTCTAAATTAAAAACAATTTCGTTACTTTTTGACTTTATTTTTTTTAAATAGCAGTTTATGACACCTTGAAAATTAGCACTTTGTGAAAAAAGAACCATTCCATAAAACCATAACAAACTGGTATACAGTACATAAAAGAGATTTGCCTTGGCGAAACACCCACAATCCATATTTTATTTGGTTATCAGAAATAATGTTGCAACAAACACGCGTAAATCAAGGATTACCTTATTATTTGGCTTTTATTTCCCAATTTGAAGATGTATTTGCCCTTGCCAAAGCCCCAGAACAAGAAGTTTTAAGGCTTTGGCAAGGCTTGGGATATTATTCTAGGGCTCGAAATCTGCATGCTACCGCACAATATATCGCTACAAAACTTCAAGGAAAATTTCCAAGCAACTACCACGATTTACTTTCCCTGAAAGGGGTAGGTCAATATACCGCGGCGGCCATCGCTTCCTTTGCCTATGATGAAAAAGTGGCGGTGGTCGATGGCAATGTGTTCAGGGTTTTATCAAGGTATTTTGGCATTGACACAGACATCGCTTCTCCCGCGGGTGCTAAACAATTTACACAATTAGCCAACGAACTTTTACCCGATCAGCAAGCGGACACGTATAACCAAGGCATTATGGAGTTTGGGGCACTTCAATGTACGCCCAAAAATCCTTCTTGCCTAAACTGCCCCTTACAACTGACTTGCTTTGCCTATCAACACGAAGCCCAAGACTTGCTTCCTGTAAAAATCAAAAAGCTGAAAATAAAAGAACGTTTTTTCCACTATATCATCTTTGAACACCAAGGCAAACAATTGCTCCACGAACGTACCGACAAAGACATTTGGAAAGGATTGAATGAATATTATTTAATTGAAACCCATCAATTGATGGACTTGGCTACGCTTTGCGAACACAATGCCCTGCTAAAAATCAGCACTCAACATCCACACAAAATCAAATTGATTTCTACTACTTACCGACATGTGCTCACGCATCAAAAAATAAATGCACAATTTATCATCATTGAAACCACTACGGCCATTGAAATCGACAATTACCAATACTATAATGCTGTGGAAATTGAAACATTAGCAAAACCTGTTTTATTGGTAAACTTCATCAATGACCATACTCCTAAATCATAGCCAATCGTTCATTACATTACTACATAAAAACATTACACTTCATATCATCCCCAAAATTCTTAAAGTTTGGGTTTGATAAATTTGATTCAATAAGGTCTATTATTGACTTATAATTAAAAACTATACACAGCACACTATTATTCCCGTGTTTAATCGTATTTTTGTCGTTCGTTAAAATTTCATTTCTAGAAACAACAACCCAATGCTATCTATCAGTAACCTTTCTTTCTATTTTGGCAGTCGTGCAATGTATGATGAAGCTTCTTTGCATATCAAACCAAAAGATAAAATAGGGCTTATTGGCGCCAACGGAACAGGGAAATCTACTTTATTAAGAATCATTAATGGTGAATACCAACCCGATGGTGGAAATATTAGCAAGAGCAATGAATGTACAATTGGTTTCCTGAACCAAGATTTGATGTCGTACTTGTCTGACGACAGTATTTTGGATGTGGCCATGCAAGCCTTTGAGCGTGCGGTACAGGTGCAAAAAGAAATCGACGAAGTGCTTCATGAAATGGAAGTAAATTACGAAGACAAGCAAGTAGATAAATTAGCGAAGCTTCAGGATGAGTTTGACCGTTTGGATGGTTACAACATGCAAAACAAGACCGAAGAAATTTTGGAAGGACTTGGTTTTACAACGGAAGATTTACCACGACCATTAAAAGAATTTTCAGGTGGCTGGAGAATGCGTGTCATGTTGGCCAAATTGCTGTTGCAAAAGCCCTCTTTACTGATGCTCGATGAGCCTACCAACCACATGGATTTACCTTCTATTCAGTGGATTGAAAACTATTTAAGTTCTTATGAAGGCGCCTTGATCATTGTTTCGCATGACAGGCAATTTTTAGATGGAGCAGTAACCAGCATCGTGGAAGTGCAAAACGGCAGGTTGAATGTATATGCAGGAAATTACAGCTTCTACTTAGAAGAAAAAGAATTGCGCAAAGAAATTCAAAAGGGTGCTTTTGAAAACCAACAAAGTCAAATTAAACAAGCAGAGAAATTTATTGAGAGATTTAGGTCCAAAGCTTCCAAAGCCTCACTCGTACAATCACGTGTAAAAGCCCTGGAGCGTTTGGATATTATCGATGACGTGATGGATGAATCGGCCAAGGTGAATTTCAAATTCAACTTCACCAATCACCCAGGAAGGTATGTGCTTCATTTAGAAAACATCAACAAAAGTTACCCACCGCGTACCATTTTAAAAGGTGCCAATGGGGTGATTGAAAGAGGCGACAAAATAGCCTTGATTGGTGCCAATGGTAAAGGAAAATCTACCTTGTTGAGAATTATTGATGGCGGAGAAGAAATTGACGGAGAAAGAAGAGAAGGCCATAATGTGGTAAAATCATTTTTTGCCCAACACCAATTGGAATCTTTAAATATTGAAAACACCTTATTAGAAGAACTTGCTGCTGCTGGCAGTAAAAAAACAGAGATGGAATTGCGTGGCATTTTAGGCTGTTTCTTGTTTTCTGGGGATGATGCATTTAAGAAAATTAAAGTGCTTTCGGGTGGGGAAAAATCGCGTGTGGCATTAGCCAAAACCCTGATTTCAGAAGCCAACTTCCTATTGCTCGATGAGCCTACCAATCACCTTGACATGATGTCGGTGAATATTTTGATACAAGCCTTGGTACAATATGAAGGTACTTTTGTCGCTATTTCTCATGATAGACATTTTATTACCCAAATAGCTACCAAAATTTGGTACATCGAAGACGAAGAAATCAAAGAATATCCTGGCACCTACCACGAATATGAAGTGTGGCGAAAGGAAAAAGAACGCAATGCGCCTTCTAAAGCCGAATTAAAAAAAGAAGCGAAATTGGCGCCTGCCCCTGTGGCACCAGTACAATCTGATTTGACCAGGAAAGAAATCAAAAAATTACAGCACCAATTGATAGAGGTTGAAAATCAAATTGAAGCATTGGAAGACGCCAAAAAGCTGATTGAAGAAGAATTGTCTAAGCCTGAAGTATATGGCAATGTTGATAAACTCAGCCTTGCCAATGATAAATTTGACAAAACCAATAAACAACTGATTGCCTTAAATACTTCTTGGGAAACCTTGGTATTGGATATTGAAAAGTTGGAGAAGAGCTAGTTGATAGTTTACTGTTTTCAGTTTAGCGTTTGATAAAATAAACGAGAACTCTTGACTGACAACTTTAAAAATGATGCCGTGTCAGGTGTTTTCACCTGACACCTGATGGTGTGCCTTCACAAACTTTAGTTGGCGTTAATTTTCGCCATGGTTTGTGTCTTCACTAACGTTTTGTTTCTAAATGCCTCAAATGAGTTGAGGAATTCTAGAACTATAGGATATTTTAATAAAATAGAAAATGAAAAATTACCTTTTATTAATTCTATTAACCAACATTATTTTTACAGCCTGTGTACCCGTTTCTCAACAAGGTACTGGCGGTAGTCAAACGGTAAGTTATTACAGCAAAAAGCCCTTAAAATACGAAGACTTATGCTACGAAGAGCGCATTAGAACACCACTATTGTACCCTTTTACCAACAATCCAAACGACATTTTACAACCTGCGCTCTCCCATATTTCACAGGCAAGTCCTTTGCTCTTAGAATTTGATGACCTAGGGACCAATTACGCAACTTACAATGCCAGAATCATCCATTGTAATGCCGACTGGACGCCCTCGATGCTAAGTGACATACAATTCCTTTATGAGTATAATGACTTCTTAATCAACACCTACAGTGTATCCATCAATACACTTGTACCCTATTTACATTATAAATTTTTTATACCTAGGGTAAAAGTAACGGGTAACTATGTGGTAGTGGTTTCAAGAGACGGCAATCCGGATGAACATGTGTTGACTAAAAGAATGGTCATTTATGCCGATCCCTTAATTATTGGCAATAAAGTACGGTATTCGACCATGGGATCACAGCGCGAAACCCACCAACAAATTGATTTAACCATCAATTATGCATCCATGAACATCGTTTCGCCACAAGACATCAAAGTGGTCATTCGACAAAATTACCGATGGGACAATGCCATTTATAACCTTCGTCCATTGTATATCAGAGAGTTTGAAAAAACCTTAGATTATGCGTATTTCTCCGGAGAAAACACTTTTCCTGGTGGCAATGAATGGCGTTCATTTGATACCAGAAGTGTAATTACACCAGGCGTAAATATGGAGAATATCCAAAGGGGAAATGGCAAAATTGAAGCAAACATCATGGAAGATAAAACACGCAACTTCCCTGCCTATAACCAACAACCCGACATCAATGGTAAATTTATCATTGAAAAAAAAGAAACGGGTGATGGCGCCATCAATGCCGATTATATCCCAACCAATTTTAGGCTAAAATTAAAAGAAGATTTAATAGAATCTAAAGTGTATGTATTCGGTGAATTGAGTAATTGGGAATTACAAAATAAATTTGCGATGGATTATGATTCTTCTTGTGCCTGCTATAAGCTCAAAATACCTTTAAAACAAGGTTACTACAATTACGAATACGTTATTAAAAATAAAGAAAACCCAAAAAATGAAACGGCACTTGAAGGAAGCTATGTGCAAACCGAAAACAATTACGACGTCATTGTGTATTATAGAATACCAGGAACGGTAAATGATATCGTGGTTGGCTACTTGAATTTCAAAAGTTACTATAGATAAGACAGTTACAAAACCAGCACCCTTCTTTTATAAGTCAATATTTTGCCTATCGTTTACAAGTTTAAAAATTTCGAAAACAAAATATATTTATGCTTTATTTGCCCAAAACAATTATGTATTTTTGTGATTGAATTCATCAAATAACCAATAAAAATAATGACACAAACGTATGTACCTTACAAAGTGAAAGACATGTCTTTGGCTGATTGGGGAAGAAAAGAAATAAAATTAGCCGAGGCTGAAATGCCTGGCCTGATGTCTTTGCGTGCCGAATTCGGTGCTTCAAAACCATTGAAAGGTGCTCGTATTGCTGGTTGTTTACACATGACCATTCAAACGGCTGTTTTAATTGAAACATTGGTTGCTTTGGGTGCTGACGTAACTTGGTCATCATGCAATATTTTCTCTACAC
>JBEAZU010000121.1:0-3114 GCA_041169945.1 Bacteroidota bacterium | reverse complement strand
TATTTGCATTGAATACCCTAGGCAACTTATTTGCCATCAGCGCGTTTGAAAAAATAGTATTCACCCCTATTACGTTCATCCTTGCAGTACTTTGTTTGCGTATAGCCATAGAAAAATAAATCCACCCATGACACATGAATCTACGGCAATTAAAGCTACCTATTTCAGCATCATTGGCAATACAAGCCTAGCCCTTACCAAAGGAATAGCGGGGTATTTTGGCAATTCATACGCCTTAATTGCCGATGCAATTGAATCCACTACCGACATTTTTTCTTCCTTATTGGTCTTGTTTGGCATAAAATACGCCAGTAGACCAGCAGACAAAAACCATCCCTACGGACATGGGCGCATAGAGCCTTTGATTACTTTTTTAGTGGTTGGCTTTTTAATAACTTCCGCCACTATTATTGCTTATGAAAGCATCGCCAATATTCAAACACCACATGAATTACCCCATCCATTTACCCTTTTAGTACTTGGAGGCATTATTGTATGGAAAGAAATATCCTTTAGAATTGTATTACAAAAAAGCAAAGAAACCAACAGTTCCTCCTTAAAAGCAGATGCATGGCACCATAGAAGCGATGCCATTACTTCCGTGGCAGCTTTTATAGGCATTTCAATCGCTTTGTTTTTTGGAAAAGGATATGAAGCCGCTGACGATTGGGCAGCCCTCTTAGCCTCCTTGTTTATACTTTATAACAGCTATTTGATTTTCAGGCCTGCATTGGGTGAAATCATGGATGAGCATGTCTATGACGACCTAGTCGCAGACATCAGAACTGTAGCCCAGCAGGTGGAAGGTATTATTTCTACTGAAAAATGTTTCATTCGCAAGGCTGGCATGAAATACCATGTTGATTTACATGCCATCGTAAATGCCCAAATCTCCGTTCAACAAGGTCATGCTTTGGCACACCAGCTCAAAGACACCCTTAGGTTAGAAATTCCTCAATTGGGACATGTATTGATACACATTGAACCGGGTGTTTAGTGATTTTGATAACAAGAAAAACACGTCTAAAATCACGAATATAGTACAAAACTATCACTTTGATAATAGCAACGCTTAGCAAATCAGCTACAACTGTCAAATATTTATCCCCATCAAAATCATGTAAAACCAAAAACTATTATTATATGCTGAAAGAAAAATGGCTCAATGTTAATATATAACTAAAAATTAGCTGTTAACGTCAGTAACGCGCTTCTTCTAGGCATTCTCATGTCCATCATTTTCCCACCTTCGGCAGGTTGGTACCATTTACTGTCTAATAAATTTCTACCTTGAATTTCAAATCCTATGGCAGGTGTAATGGGGAATAAGAAGTTTAAATCAATGGTATTATACCCATCAATAATACTTTTACCATATTCTTTTTTGGAAACATAATACCCCCAAACTTCTTTACAAACAAGTGTAGACACCATTTTAAATTTACCAGGAAGCGTAAAACTTGCTGTTACATTCGTTTTTTGAGTCGGCACTTTCACAAACTGCAAAGAGTCATTCAATTTTGCTTGTGCCATGGAGTGATTCACGGTCACAAACACTTGAGCACTTGGTGCATATTTAATTTCCGCTTCTCCACCTATTGAAGTATAACCACCGTAAATATTCCCAAACACATTAGGATCTTGAGAAACACCTTTCTTATCAATATAGGTATATTTTACCCCATCAAGGGCATTCAATGTTATATTATAAAACCCGGACAATGAAAGGTTAATTTTTTCAGTGGTAAAATTCGTTCCAGCTTCAAGTGTACGAATAATTTCAGCCCCAACATCTTTGATACCACTTGGGTCACCACCATTGTTAATGACTTCTTTTTTAATCGCTGCATTTGTACCCAACTCTTTTATCCCTGGAGCCCTAAAGGCTTGTCCATACAATAGTTTCACATTAAGTTTGTCTGTGATTTTCTGTACCAAACCCAATCGAGGAGACAACTGTTGGTATTTGTTGGTAGGTGTTATCCCTATATCTTCCCTTAAACCAACGGTCAACAATAAACCATTTAAGAAATCTATTTCCCCTTGGTATTGTGCATAGGCCGCATAAGTATGAAACCAATCAGTGCCAACATACTTGTTATTGTATTTATAAATATTACTATTTGTAATGGTTGAATTGGGAGAAGCAGCAGAAAACTCATAAGAACTTGGGGACGATAACTCTCTTCTTGAATCATAATTAATCCCTGCTATAATATTCGACCCATGATCCAATTTATAATTCCCCTCCACTAATCCTTCCACATCGCTATATTTATAATCATAACCAGCAGTGGTTGTTACAGAAATGGGATTTCCAAAAGCATCAAATAAATAAAGTGCTTTAGGACTAACATTTTTTAGTGTATCATATTTATTCCAAGTGGCATCAAAAGAACTTCTTTCTTTGGAGTAATTATATTTGAGATAAGAAGAAATTGACAAATGTTCATTCAATTCTCTTTTGAATTTCAAATACGGAATTACTTCCTCCCACTGTACATCATTGTTAGGAGAAGTTTGGTTATTCCAAAACTCCCCACCATGACTTGACTTATTAAAATAAATCAAACCAACCCCTAAACCACGTAATTTCCCATCTGTAATGGTATGGTTTAGATATGTAAAATGAGTAATGGCATCATCAAAATTCAATCGTCCATCTGAATTTCTCAAGGAGTCTACGGCCCCTAATCTAGAAACACTGGCATCACGACCATAATAACCAGCATTGATATTGGTCATACCATATTCATTTTTATGTGAAACCGTTGCCATGGCCCTACGTTCAAAATTATAGGTTCCTATCGACACCTTAAATGAACCTTCAGTGCCAAACGATTTTAATTCTTTAGATTTTGCATTGATTACCCCATAAAAAGCACCTGTACCATAGAGTGCAGAACCCGGGCCCCTCATAAATTCTATTGAATTTGCAAACAACAAAGGTACCTGATGATCAACAGGAGCCGAATTGGCCCGAACATGATTGATCGGAATACCATCTATCAAAAACAAATGTTTATTGTTATTCCACGAACCTGCCTTTAAACCTCTGGTCTCTAAGGTTTGCTCCCCATAAGCGGTATAAGCACTAAATCCTGGGGTGATGTT
>JBEAZU010000120.1:0-4569 GCA_041169945.1 Bacteroidota bacterium | reverse complement strand
GTTGTAAAGAGAGACGGTAGGAGAGAATCCGTAAAATTTGACAAAGTAACTTCAAGAATAGAAAGGCTATGTTATGGTCTAGATATGAACTATATTGAAGTAATCGAGGTAGCGAAAAAGGTAATTGGTGGGATATATGATGGCGTAACGACTGTAGAGCTAGATAATTTAGCGGCAGAAGTTTGTGCTTCCATGACCACAAAACACCCTGATTATGCTATTCTTGCTGCTCGTATAGCGATTTCTAATCTTCATAAAGTAACCAGTAAATCTTTTTCTAATACAATGAAAAGGCTTTATACCTATGAAGATCCTAAGACTGGCGAAAATGCGTCTTTAATTGCGAAGGACGTATATGAAGTAATCCGTAACAATGCGGCTTTGCTTGATTCAACCATTATTTATGACAGGGATTTTAACTACGATTATTTCGGCTTCAAAACCCTTGAAAGATCTTATTTATTAAAAGTGGATGGTAAAGCCATTGAACGCCCTCAACACATGTTGATGCGTGTGGCTGTTGGGATTCATACCAACGATTTAGAGGCGGCCATTGAAACTTACCATTTGATGTCAGAAAAATGGTTTACCCACGCGACCCCAACTTTGTTTAATGCTGGTACCCCAAAACCTCAATTGTCATCATGTTTCTTGTTAACCATGAAAGATGATAGCATTGATGGTATTTATGACACCCTTAAAAGCTGTGCAAAAATCTCTCAATCAGCTGGTGGTATTGGACTTGCAATTCACAATGTGAGGGCAACAGGATCTTACATCAAAGGTACCAATGGTACTTCAAATGGTATTATCCCGATGCTTAAGGTATTTAATGATACCGCACGTTATGTAGACCAAGGTGGTGGAAAACGTAAAGGTGCATTTGCGATTTATATCGAACCTTGGCATGCTGATATTTTTGAATTCTTAGATTTAAGAAAAAATCATGGTAAAGAGGAATTGCGTGCAAGAGATTTGTTCTTTGCGTTGTGGATTTCTGATTTATTCATGAAACGTGTAGAAGCCAATGAAGAATGGTCATTGTTCTGCCCTAATGAAGCTCCTGGACTTTCTGAATGTTATGGCGATGACTTCGAAAAATTGTACGAAAAATACGAACGTGAAGGAAGGGCTAGAAAAACCGTTAAAGCACAAGAGCTTTGGTTTGAAGTGCTTGAATCTCAAATAGAAACAGGAAATCCTTATATGTTATTTAAGGATCATGCCAATAGAAAATCAAACCAGAAAAATTTAGGTACCATTAAGTCAAGTAACTTATGTACCGAAATTATGGAGTATACTGCTCCTGATGAAATTGCCGTATGTAACTTGGCTTCTATTGCCTTACCTAAATATGTTATCAACGGTAAGTTTGATCACCAAAAATTATACGAAATCACCTACGTTGCCACCAAAAATCTGAACAAGATCATTGATATCAACTACTATCCGGTGATTGAGGCGCAAAACTCTAACTTCCGTCACAGACCAATTGGTTTGGGGGTACAAGGTTTAGCCGATACCTTTATTCAATTAAGAATGCCTTTCGATTCTGAAGAAGCAAGAGGTTTGAATAAAGATATCTTTGAAACTATTTATTTTGCAGCCATGACGGCTTCTAAAGACTTGTCGATCATTAACGGTCCGTATGAAACCTTCCAAGGCTCTCCTGTATCTAAAGGAATTTTCCAATTTGATATGTGGGGCGTTACGCCAAATTCTGGTAGATGGGATTGGGATAACCTTAAAAGGGAAGTTAAAAAACATGGGGTAAGAAACTCCTTGTTGGTGGCTCCAATGCCAACGGCTTCTACTTCTCAAATTCTAGGAAACAACGAATGCTTTGAACCTTATACTTCCAATATTTACACAAGAAGAGTGCTTTCTGGTGAATTTGTGGTGGTGAATAAACATTTGATGAAAGATTTAATCAAATTGAATTTGTGGAACGACAAAATCAAAAATGAGGTAATCACCAACAATGGTTCTATTCAAAATGTGGATAGCATTCCTCAAAATATCAAAGACCTATACAGAACGGTTTGGGAAATTAAGCAAAAATCTTTGCTTGAAATGTCTGCCGATAGGGGAGCGTATATTTGTCAAAGCCAAAGCTTAAACATCCACATGCAAGATCCTAATTTCGGTAAATTGACTTCATTGCATTTTGCCGCATGGAAATTAGGGTTAAAAACAGGGATGTACTATTTAAGAACAAAAGCGGCGGCTGATGCCATTAAATTCACCGTTGAAAAACAAGCCGAAGTTTCTCTTGAGCCTGTTTTAATCAGTGCCGATCAAAAAGCTTCGGACATGGCTTGTTCTCTTGACAATCCAGATGCTTGTGAAGCTTGTGGATCTTGATGTGTTTAGGTTAATTAATATTTTCCATAAAAAGAGTCAAGTCATTTCGATTTGACTCTTTTTTTATGACTTGATTTGATTGGCCATCATTCATCTTGGAAGTAGAAAAAAATACATTCATTTCATGCTTCTATTTGTCTATTCCATAAATTAAAACTTTATTTGTATAAGTTCTTTTACCCAACCCAATATCTACTGACCATACCTTTTGAAAGAAGTTCAATACCAATATCATCCAGAACATTTAGCCAACGCTGAGCCTGTCAAAACGCGTCTTGAAGACCTGAAATCTCAAGAGATGATTTTGAGTGTTGGGCCGCAACACCCTTCTACCCACGGGGTATTGCGTTTAGAGGTAGTCACTGATGGCGAAATCATTGTCGACATGATTCCTCATTTGGGTTATTTACACCGCTGTTTTGAAAAGCATGCAGAGTCTTTGATGTACAATCAAATTATTCCGTATGTGGATAGGTTAGATTATGTGGCGGCCATCAATTCAGAACATGCTTATGTGATGGGTGTTGAGCGTATGCTTGGCATTGAAAAGGCTATTCCTCCACGTATAGAATATAGCCGTGTGTTGGTAGCAGAACTCAATAGGATTGCTTCTCATTTTATTGCCATAGGTACGTATGCCATGGATATAGGTGCTTTTACACCATTTTTATGGCTGATGCGCGATCGTGAACACATTCTTCGGATGTTAGAATGGGCGAGCGGTGCACGGATGCTGTATAATTATATTTGGGTGGGAGGATTGTATTACGACTTACCGGTGGGCTTTGAAGAAAAGTGTCTGGAGTTTGTGCAATATTTGAAACCCAAATTACAAGAATTGCAAACTTTGGTCATTGACAATAAAATTTTTATTGAACGTACTGCTCATGTAGGCGTTTTACCCCTCGATTTGGCCATCAATTTTGGCTGTTCTGGTCCCATTCTTCGCGCATCAGGATTGAAATATGACCTTAGAAAAGTGGATGGCTATTCCGTATATCCGTTACTTGATTTTGAGGTACCTATTGGCAAAGGTACGGTTGGCACCGTGGGCGATTGTTGGGATAGAAATCAGGTGAGGGTGCTGGAGTGCCATGAAAGTTTACGTATCATTGAGCAATGCATTGTTCAATTAACCCAAGCACATAAACGAACCAAATCATTCGATCCACAAGCGTTTGTTCCTAAAAAAATTAGGCCTGTGGCGATGGATTATTATGTGCGGGCTGAAAATCCCAAAGGAGAATTGGGTTTCTTTTTCAGGGCTGATGGGCGTTCAGACATGCCCATACGCTGTAAGGCAAGAGGGGCTTCTTTCGTTAATTTAGCAGTATTGTCTTCTATTAGTAAAGGTGCTATGCTTTCTGATTTGGTGGCCATTATTGGCTCCCTCGATTTGGTAATGGCTGAAGTAGATCGCTAGTCAATGATTTGTTTTCCCCAATAGGTAATATGTTTATAAAATGTAAGGTTGTTCTGTTTCTGCTAGTGTTGTCTTTACCATCATTTGCGCAAACCGATTCGAGCAGTCAAAGTTGTACTACCCAAAAAATGCTTAAAGTAGCGATTGTTCCGACCGTATTGCTAACGACCGCATTGCTTAATTATGGTAACCATGGCTTTTATAGCAGCGTGGAAGCCAGAAATGATTTAAGACGTAATTTTCTTGGTTTTCATACCAAGGTAGACAATTACATACAATTTTTACCGATAGAAATGGTGTATGTACTTGATTTGTTTGGAGTCAAAGCACAACATGATTTTATTAACAGAACTTTGTTGTTGGTAAAAGCGGAGATATTGGCCAATGGCATCACACAATCCTTAAAATATTCGGTAAGAGAACAACGACCAACAGGAACAGCTACAGAATCATTTCCTTCAGGACATACTACGCAAGCGTTCGTTTCTGCGACCTTTATGCATCGCGAATATGGCAAAAAAAGTATTTGGTACAGTGTATTGGCTTATACAATGGCCACCTCTACTGGCGCCATGCGTATGTTAAATGATCGACATTGGATGTCTGATGTATTTGCAGGTGCTGCCATTGGTATTTTTTCAACGGAGTTGGTGTATTTAACGCATCAATATAGATGGGGGAAAAAAGGCGTAGTGCTGATGCCTAGTATCAACCAACAAAGCCTTGGTTTCTATCTGCAAAAAAGCTTTTAAATTTATGCCTTAGGCAATAGGTGTTTTTTT
>JBEAZU010000119.1:0-6399 GCA_041169945.1 Bacteroidota bacterium | reverse complement strand
TGTATTTGTTTGTTGATGAATTTACAGAATACAACGATACAACCATCGGAATCAAATCTATACAATTATTGACTAAATTGGGTTATGAAGTAGTGATTCCAAAACACCTTGAAAGTGCCCGAACCTACTTGTCTAAAGGTTTGGTGAAACAAGCACAAGTATATGCCAAACAAAATTTTGACTTGCTCAAAAATGTGATCACCGCTGAAACTCCTTTGTTGGGCATTGAACCTTCCGCGATATTGACTTTCAGGGATGAATATCCAAAACTGGTCAACGAAGCCGATGAAAAAGCGGCTGTTGCTTTGGGTAAAAACTGTTTGTTGATCGATGAGTTTTTGGCTGCTGAAGCCAAAGCCGGCCGATTAGATGCTGCCCTATTTACACAAGCAACACGCAAAGTAAAACTGCACGGCCATTGTCACCAAAAAGCATTGTCTTCTGTAAACCATACCAAAGAGATTTTGTCTATCCCCACTAACTATACCGTGGAAGTAATTCCTTCAGGCTGTTGTGGCATGGCTGGTTCATTTGGTTACGAAAAAGAGCACTACGACCTGAGCATGAAAGTGGGCGAACTGGTATTGTTCCCTGCAGTGCGTTTCGCTGGCGACGCCATCATTGCCGCGCCAGGCACAAGTTGTCGTCATCAAATCAAAGACGGTACTGGAAAAGTAGCACAACATCCGGTGGAGGTGTTGTGGGAAGCGTTGGTGTAATTTGGCAACTCTTGGAGGTTGTAAAATTATGTCAAAGTTTAAAACAAAAATACATGTGTAGATATTTACTAATACTTGGTTTTTTGATCGCGGTAGAATCCAAATCGCAAGATTTAAGGTTGGTACATCAACACATCGATACCTTGGCTTCTCCAAGCATGAAAGGAAGAGGCTATATAGGAAATGGTGAAAAATTAGCGGCGACTTATATTCGTCAGTATTTTAAACAATACCATTTACAAGCATTTGACACCTCCTATTTTCAACCCTTTCCACTTGATATCAATACTTTTCCGGGTGAGATGCAAATCAAAAATGGTCGAAAAACCTTGGTTTGCGGAGAAGATTACATTCTTGCACCAGATGCACCATCCATCAAAGGCAAATATAAATTAACAGCATTAGATACTTTGGTATTTACCGATACCATCGCTCAAAAATGGTTTTTACATGCTGATTTCAAAAAAACGGCCTTGGCTATAAGTCAAGCTCAAAAAGCAAGGTTTAAAACGCTTCCAAAAACGTTCAATGATAAACTGAAAGAAGCGCCAATCATGGTGATGGTGCAAGCCAAAAAACTTACCGCTAGCCTTGCTGCTACCCAATCAAAACAATTGGTCATAGAGGTATTAAAAGACAGCATAAACCTTGAAGCCAAAAATTTAAAGTTAAAAATTGAAGCAACAATTATCCCCAACTATGCCACCCAAAATGTCATAGGCTGGGTAAAAGGCACCCAATTCCCCGATAGTTTTATTGTGATTAGTGCCCATTATGACCATTTGGGCATGATGGGCACACAAACCTATTTCCCTGGCGCCAATGATAATGCCAGTGGTATTGCCATGTTGCTTTCTTTAGCCGATTATTATAGCCAACATCCAGCTTCGTGTAGCATCATGTTTATTGCCTTCGGAGCAGAAGAAGCAGGCTTAATTGGTTCCTCATATTTTGTAAATCACCCCTTGGTACCATTGAAGAATATTAAATTTGTGATGAACCTAGATTTGGCGGGTACAGGTGACGATGGTGCAACGGTTGTCAATGGGGCAATATTAACAAAAGAATTTGACCTATTGCTAGAGGCAAACAAAGAGGGAAACTATTTGTCAACCCTCCACAAAAGAGGGAAAGCCAAAAACTCTGACCATTATTATTTTAGTGAAAAAGGAGTGAAAAGTTTTTTCTTATATACCCTAGGCGGCATTACCGCCTACCATGACATTTACGATACCTCCTCAAAATTGCCACTGACGAAGTTCAAAGAATTATACCAGTTAATGATTGCCTTTATCGCAAAATTATAGTTTACCGTACACCCAAAACCTTCGTTTACTATTCTGTTAAAGGTTGCTCTTGCATTTGAATGCCGTCACTATCAACACGAATTAAAAATATTCTTTTCACATCGTCTTGTTCGGTAAGTGTCAACTCACAGTGGTCGGCCTCAAGCCAATTGAATTTTATGTTTTCGGCAGTTAATTCGCTAGAGTGAAATTCGGTCGATAAAGAGCCTTTTTTGTCGCCAGCAGTAATTTTAAAATCAAGTACCCATGGATCCAGGGCATTCGGTTTTTTACCCTCCACGACAATGCTAATTTTTTTGTCGGGTGAAAAATTTTGGATGGTTTGTTTTTTTTCAGAACAAGCCGTAAAAAACAAAGCAATCAATATCGAAACTAGCAGGCTATATTTTTTCATGAGGTTAATTTTATACCAAAGTACTTAAAGTATTGCGCATCCAAAAAAAAATGAAGTAATATTTTAGTAGTTCACCTAAGGGCATTAAAATAGTGTCAACAACGAAGGCATAAAGATTTTCAAAACAAATTCAATTTAAGGAAGCCTAGCATCATATAATGCTTTAAAATCTTATAGATACAATACTTTTTTCAACCATTTTTTTTAAATACCTTGTTCCATATTCTTCTAAAAATATCCCTACATGAAAGGCCTACTTGTTGTTCTTTTCCTAAGCATCTGTTCTGTGATGGCAACTGCTCAAACAGTCAGTCCCACAAATTTAAATGGCATTTGGGCCGATTCAAACAGCACAGCTTTTCAAAACTGTTATATGATTATCGCACAAGAGGGCGAAAAAATAAACATGAGTCATTATTTAGAATTTAACGGAACCCCGATGGTAGAATATGGCACAGGCCATTATGCCAATGGAAAAGTATATTTTGAGGTAAAAGTGAGCAAAGCAATCCCTGGATGGGCCACAACAGGAAAACATTTTTTAAGCCTTAGCAATGATGGCAAAACATTAAGAGGAAACTATGAAGATGGCAAAGGGAATAAAGGACCTTTGGTGTTTAAACGTATTTTAATTAAAGAGTAAAATTAATCATGGTCATTATGGATACCTGTAAATGAGCACCATTAAAATGCTAATTCAAAAAATATTACTGACTATTTTATGCCTCTTATCATTGGCTAAAGGACAATTTGTAGTTGCCCAAATGAGTGATAATAGCTACCCATTTATCAGTAATTATAGCCCCAAAGCGCACGGCATGCATCCAAGAAATTTTGCCGCAGTGCAAGGTGTAGACGGCATCATGTATTTTGCCAATGCCTATGGTGTATTGATGTATGACGGCATTTTTTGGAAACCCATAGGACTTCCAGATGGCATCAGTGCCTATTCCCTGGCAGTCAATAGCCAAGGAACCATTTATGTAGGCTCTGTTGGTGAATTTGGTTATTTAACACCAGATGCACAGGGAAATCTCTTTTACAAATCTTTGTCACAACAAAGCAAAGTAGATGCGAAAACAATTGGTAATGTAAACAATATTCACATTACCAATGACAGCATCTACTTCATATCAGAAAAAATTATTTTTGCACAATTTCCTCATCAACCATTACAAATACTATGTAAAACCCAAAACACCATTCAATTTTCATCCCTTATTCAGCACACTTTATATGTGCAAACGACAGGGGACACTTTAAGCACATTGGTTAAAAAATCTTTACAACCAATCATTGCAAGCGGTATCCTTAAAGACAAAGCCATCAAAGGAATGATTTCAGACCCGCAACAGGGCCTATTACTTGCTGCAGGGAAAGAACTATATACCTTAAACCATCACACACTTCAATTGCTTAAAAGTAGTTTAAAAACGGACCTGCTTAAAAGCAATATAACGGCGATAATTGGTTTACCCAAAAATGAAATTGGGGTTGCCACGAGCGGTAATGGCTTATTGATTTATAATCAGCAAGGAACGCTCACAAAGCATATAAATACGTCGAAAGGCCTTCGAAAAAACAATGTCAACAACTTATTTCTTGATAAAAATAATGGTCTTTGGTTAGTCTTAGACAATGGGTTGGCTTATACAGACATCAGCAGTCCCTATAGTTTTGTAAATGAAAGTGCTGGAATACAAGGCATGGGCTACAAATGTTTGGTATACAATGGTTTTACATATGCCGCTACTGACCAAGGCTTGTTTTACAAAGCAACTACGGCAGCCAAAACTGCCAAGTTCCAACAAATGCAGGGCATAGAAGGCATGGTCAGAGATATTGTGATTGCGAATGGCACTTTACTGTGCGCGCAGTTAAACAGCATATATGAAATCAATGGAAGCAATGCTCGTTTGGTAAAAAAAATAGATCAAAATTCCGGACCATGGACGACAAAAACATTCACAAATCAAAATCAATTGTATGCCTTAGTAGGGCTTTATGATGGCTTAGCCTTATTAAAATTCAGCCAAAACCATTGGGTGTATAGCCATAGAATACAAGGGTTTGATGAATCAAGCAGGATATTTGAAATAGACCAACATGGCAATATTTGGGTATGCCATGGCAATAAAGGTTTATATCGACTAAAGCTCAATGCTGCATTAACAAAAGTGATGCAAGTAAAAGAATTTAGTAAAGCCAATGGGTATAAAAAAGATTATTTTAACCACATCTCCTACCTAGACCATGAATTATGTATCACAACCGCTGATGGTATTTATAAATTTAATGAGAAAACTGAACAATTTGAAGTAAACAAAACCTTATCGGCCATCGTTGGCTATCAACAATACACCGACCGATTGGTGCAAACAGATCCTGACAATTGTTGGATTTTTCAGGATGGTTCAATGTTGCAATTGCGCAAAGTAAAACAACGTTACCAACTTAAATCACACCATAAACTGAGAGGCGATTTTATTGGAAGCTATGAATTTATTGGCAACCTTAATGCCACACAATTTGTAATAGGCTCCCAAGATGGTTTTATATTATTGCAAAAAGAATTGCTTGATAAACAAAAATTTGAGTTTAAGCCCCTAATTCGTCGCGTAGAAATTATTGGACCCAACAACAAAATATTGTTTGGAGGAACGCATAGTAATACTTCAGGATTGTACTCAGATCATCAAAACAATATACCTCAATTAGCCTATACCGATAATTCATTAAACATTTCTTTCAGCTATCCCAATTTTGATAGCATGGACAAAATCAAATACCAATATGCCATTACCAGCAAGCATGTTGACAGTAATGGTATCAGGTGGTCTAATTGGGAAATGTTAACACAAATTGAGTATCCCCAATTACCAGAAGGTGATTACACATTTTTAGTAAGGGCAAAAAATGCGGAAGGGAGCATAAGCCAAGTTTCGAATTATAAATTTGCGATTTCTCCACCTTGGTATAGGTCATTACTTGCTTACCTCTTGTACAGTGCTGCACTCATTACTGTATGTTGGCTCAGCACACTTTGGGTGTTAAAACGCTTTAAACTTCAAAAAGAAAGGCTTGAAAATAGAAAAAAAGAAGAACTCGCTTTGCTAGAACAAAAATTTATTGCAGAACAATTGTTACAAGAAAAAGAATTAATAGAACTCAAAAACAAACAATTAGAAACACAGGTATTGCTCAAAAAAAATGAATTAGCGACAGTAGCGACAACCTTAAACCAGAAGAAAGAATTTTTAAGTCAAGTAAAGAAAAACATCACTGTTGCCGCCGAAGACCTAGAAGCCTCAGAGAGTAAATTATTCAAACAAATCATTAAAAAAATTGACTCTGACCTAGATGTGAATGACAATTGGGAAATCTTTCAGTTGCATTTTGATGAAGCCAACAATAATTATTTAAAACGATTACATAACAAATACCCTAAATTAACCCCAAGTTGGCTATTGTTATGCGCCACATTAAACTCAATAAAAGCAATAAAGAAATGGCCGCACTGTTAAACATCAGTTTGTCGGCAGTTGAAAAACGCAGGTATCGCTTAAAAGACAAGCTAAACTTGGAGACAGATGGAAAATTAACCGATTATTTAATAAATTTTTAAGGGTATTAAATATTTGAAAATCAGACCGCTTACTCATATTTCGCTATTTTATTAAAAATAATTGCACAAATAATTCAAAAAGCACTTGGTATTATAGAAAAATAATCTACCTTTGTATTCTCAATAACGAAGGAGATATGGTTTAAATATCAACAAAGTATTGAAATCCTTTATTTAAGATAAAGGGCTCTTAGCTCAGTTGGTTCAGAGCATTCCGTATTAAAACGGAAGAGTCACTGGTTTCGTCCAGAGACATTATTTATTAAAATCCTTTATTTAAGATAAAGGGCTCTTAGCTCAGTTGGTTCAGAGCATTCCGTATTAAAACGGAAGAGTCACTGGTTTCGTCCAGAG
>JBEAZU010000118.1:0-2589 GCA_041169945.1 Bacteroidota bacterium | reverse complement strand
CTATACTTAAATAGTGTTTGGTTATTATACCCATCCGTAATTTTATCAATGACTGCTGTAATAGGTGCTTCATGCAAGGAATCTAAAGGAGAAAGACTAAGTTTCTGCCAATCAAATTGGGTGGTGTTAAAGGCTGTTCTATTTTTCCCAGACATTTTTATTGCTGTCAAATAACTTCGCATGTCGATATACGAATAAACCAATTCGTATTTTCGGATTGGTATGGCATTAACCACATGTACCATAGAAGTTAAGATTCTCTTTTGGGTGGGTATTCCCTCGGGATGGGTAGAAGTCTTGGCTTCATTTTTTAAATCATAATAAAATTGAATTTGGGCAAAAGGTTTGTCGCCCGCTACATTACCAGTATAAGCAATGGATTTAAGCCAACTTTCTCCGTTCTCCTGGTTGTATTCATATACCATATAATTACCATTGGCATCGCTTATCTTATTTAATTTCCAACAGTTGATTCTTTTCTTTGAACTATCAGCCCATATTCTAGCGTCTTCAGTAAGGCCATATTCCATTATTTTCCCTTCCTTGGTAAAAATCACAAAACCCAAGCCATTCGCAGGTATTTCTATCTTGGCAGCATTCATCATCTCCAATCGATAAGTAGACCCAGGAACACCGTAGCCACCGCTGCAGTTGATAAGTCGTTGTCCATCTAGCACATAGCCTTCCCCTTTGTTATTGAATAGGGTAGACGCCTCTGTATACGCATTGTTGCTGCCAACAATATTGATAGCCGACAAGCCCTCGATTCGCCATTTCTCCCCAACAACATCATTTACAAACTGTTGACTATGGTATACGAGACTTAAATGAGGTGCTATTTTCGCCGTGCCATCCACAAAGTGTAAAGGGATTACATATTTTGCGGCGCCCATATCATCCACAGAAGGATGTCCCCAAATACTCCCCACTGCTGCAGCGGTACTAAAGGTTTGGGAACTGACCATGCCTTGTTCATTGGCCTCTGCATAAGTAGTAAGGGCCACAATATTGGGATTGGTGGCAATTTTATAGTTACCCAATATTGACTTGGCATAAAAACTTGAATCTAATTTAACATTATCCCTGGCTTCATAGGTACTTGGAATTTGAGGCGTCAAAAGGATTAATGCTGTTTGTGCACTAGCAAAGCCAAAGGTGAACAAGATCAAAAACAGGTTTGAAAGGTATTTTAAAAGATGCATTTACTGTAAATTAATGATAGAAAAAGACAAGTAATTTATTGCTTTATTGCTTTCCAAACCAATTTTTTGTCAAGGTAATTGATCTGAATAAGGTAAGCCCCTGTAGGTTGATGTTGCATATCAAATTCGCCATAACCATCATTAATTAAACTTTCCCCAATGGCATTGCCACGGCTATCCAAGACCCTAATGGCGCCAGAGATTTGAGTGCTAGTATTGGTGTCTTGAATGCTTACCTTGAAACTATTCTCTACAGGATTGGGATACATTTGTACCATCGCTGAGCCAATTTGGTCTTTGAATACGTCTGAGGAAGAGGATTGCTCTTGTGACAATCGTTCTGTGGAAAACACGATTTGTCTGCCCGTTCGATTACCCCTAGCATCGTAGGTAAATTGAACATAAGCACTTTGTGCTAAAGCATTTATTGTGAGTAATAGCACCGCAATGGCTGAAGATAAAATAAGTTTAAACATGGGTATAAAATTAAAAATGATTATTGTTTAGTGGTGACCAAGGTGTTGAGTTGGCCTTGTAATAAATCTAATTGTTGTTGTTGTTGTAAAATATACAAGGTTAATTCTTCAATTTTTTTAAGATAGGTAACATTGATTTCACCAAGATTTACCCCATCACGCTTCACCTCTTCACTTGTGGGTACCTCAGGCAAATGCTTGTGATGACCAATGTATTGTTTCAAATCTTTCAAGGGCATTAATGGGTAACTTTCTTCAAACACATAATCACACCAACTTGAACTAGGGTTTACACATACTTCCGTGGTGGCAATTTTCCCCAAAACCCTCAAGTTTCCTTTCATGTCAAGTTGTGTCTTTTCGGTATTTTGAAAGCTCACATTGCCCACACTGAGGTTACCGGTTACACTTAAATCGCTTTGTATTTGCGTGCCGTCTTCAAAATCATTTTGACAATTAATCAACAAAACATCTTTGCTAGGAGAATTATCATGTACCAAAGCCCTTTGCCCCGGCTTGTTTCCTTGAAAACTGCCATCATTGGTGCCAATAACAAAACTCGGACCCGTCATTTTAATATTGCCAGCCACTTCAAGTTTCGTATCAGGGCTTGCAGTTCCAATCCCCACATTTCCAGCCCCTGTTAAAGAAAACACGTTAGCAGTAAGCTGCCCATTGTCTTGTTGGTTATAAAATACCAAACCATTTTGAGAAGGCACATTTTGTATTCCCCAAAAACCACTGCTAGAAGATTTAAAAAAACGAAGGTAATCTCCCGCAAAAGCTTGAATATTGAGTTTACCTCCGTAGGTATTTTGGCCCGTTAAGCCTATGCCAACATTTCCTTGGGAAAATTATGTTGATAAGCATAAAATGACAAGCGGTCATCATATTCGAACTCCCCCATTCTC
>JBEAZU010000117.1:0-20226 GCA_041169945.1 Bacteroidota bacterium | reverse complement strand
TTCTTCAGCTTTCTTTTTCAATTGTAGCGCGGCTTGCTCTGCAGCCTTTTTTGCTTCAATGGCCGCTGCTTCCGCTGCTTTTTTAGCCTCATCCGCTAATTTAATGGCTTCTGCTTTGGCTGCTTTTATGGCCAATTGTGCGGCTCTTTGTGCGGCAATTTTAGCAGACAACTTGTTTTTGAAATCACCTATTTTTTCTATCAGTTGGTCAATCCATACCCCTAACCTTGTTAAACCACTGTAATACAAACTAATGTAGAGTAATATTGAAAATAGCCATACCACAATCATATTAAAATACAAAGTTGGAATGGTGATACCTGCTAAGTATTTTTCTGGAGAATAGAAATGTGAACGAATGGTTGTTTTCCCTGCAGGATTCAAGAAAATTGGATCAGAAACCTGGATCAATTTATCGTCCCCCGCCACTACTTTTTTAGATTCCAACGATTGTCTCACTACGTCAGACAAATACTCATTATAGCAATCGTCATACACCTTATAAAACAAGACTGATTTTTGAGGTGTGAGTTGAAGTTTGGCAATTTTTTCATCCTTGGTTTTAGTGGCCACATTCATTTTATCTTTGTAGAAATTTTCCAAAGAATCAAGGTATAAACCAATATGAATAGCGATAGAATCCGTTATTTTTGACTTAGACAATGTAGTCAATTCAGGGAAAACATACTTACTACCCTCGCGGCCTTCTTTGGCTAATTCATTCACCAAAATTGCAACATTTTTTTGGTAAACCGTTTGAGCAGAATCGCCTTTTTCATTTACAGAAGACGAGGCATTGTCGACCAATACCCTAACTTCTGGCACCCAATGAGATAATTTATAATTGGCTTCACTTTCTTGTTTATCCAATTTATAAAACACCTTTTCATAATTATTGTTTTTAAACTGGTTTACAGCAAGTGCTTCATAAGCCCAACGCGACACCATTACTTCTGCAATAACAGGCACTTTAGGACCACCACCGACAGCAGTATTCAATTTCAAGAAGTTAAACATGGCCCCACCCAAAATCATTTGAGGAATTACCAACAAAGGAATCAAGATATAAATGGTTACCGCTGAATTGAAGGTATTGGAAATATTTAATCCCAAGATATTGGCAAAGCACGATACCGAGAACAATACCAACCAGTACTCAAAATACATGCCTTTGATACCAACAATTGAATTCCCTACCAACACAAACAATAAGGCTTGAATAGCAGAAAGGGTAAATAAAATTCCAATTTTTGAAAACAAGTAACTCGAACGACTTAAGTTCAAGAACGACTCCCTTTTCAAAATTCGTTTATCCTTGAATATTTCTTCCGCACTTACGGTAAGCCCAATGAAGAGCAATACAATGATAGACATAAAAATAAAGGCCGGAATATTGTCATTTTCCCTAAACACATACCCCTTATCCGCTTTTGCGGTATACCTGATAATAAAAGCAAGAATCAATGCCAACAAGGGCGCTTCTACTAAATTGATAATCAAGTATTGTTTGTTGCTAATTTTAGACAACAAATCTCTTGTAATAAATATTTTAAATTGGTTGAACCAAGTCGGAATATTCAAGGCTTTGGGCGGCGATTCTTTGATGGGTTCTGTTTTGTCAGGCACCACATTTTTATCGTATAAAGCACGCCATTGGGTGGGTAATATTTTACGTTTATCGGTGGTACGGCCATATTCATCCACAATTTTAGATTCAATAATATTGAAAATAATTTCGGGGTTCACATTGCCACACACTGGACATTCGCCTTGGTCGGCATTGGCTTGTAAATCGGCCTTTTTAAAGTACACGATGGCCTCCACAGGGTTGCCATAATAAATCAAATAGCCCCCAACATCCAAGAAAACCATTTTATCAAACATTTTATAAATGTCGGACGATGGTTGGTGAATCACCACATAAATTAATTTACCCTTGAGGGTTAATTCTCTCAATAAATCAATAACATTTTCAGAATCTCTGGAAGACAAGCCTGACGTTGGTTCATCGACAAATAGCAAAGAAGGCTCCCTGATTAATTCAAGTCCAATATTCAAACGCTTTCTTTGTCCACCAGAAATGGTTTTTTGCAATGGATTCCCCACTTTCAAATCTTTGGTTTCAATTAAACCAAGGTTTTGAAGGGTATGCAACACCATTACATCAAGCTCCTGATCTGTTTTATCTTTGAAGCATAATTTGGCATTGTAAAATAAATTTTCATAAACGGTTAATTCTTCAATCAATAAATCATCTTGAGGAATATACCCGATAATGCCTTTCACATCCTCTTTACGGGTATGAATATTGATGCCATTGATCAATACTTCCCCACCAGAAGGATATTCAATACCTGAAAGTACGTTAAGTAAAGTAGTTTTACCTGCACCACTGGCGCCCATAATACCGATTAATTTACCCCCGGGTTCAGAAATATTAATGTCTCTTAAACCAATTTTACCATTCGGAAATTTGAATTCTAATTGATTGGCTTCAAATGAAATTTTAGGAACATCACTGTCGGCTAAGAAATGAGATACCACATCAGAATAATAGACAGGCTTACCGGTAGGTACTTTTACCGTGCTACCGCTGGCAAATAAATAAATGCGTTTGTAGTTTACAGGCAAACCATTTAAGTAGATATCACTTCCGCCAGTATACCTTAAAAAATATAGGTCTTCACTTAATACTTTTAAGATAATGATGCTTCCTTGCAAGCCACTATGTACATGTTTGCAAGCATGAGGATGGTCTTCCTCAAAATGTTTGTCATTGATTAAAAGAATTTCATTGATGCTTTCAAGCTCCTCTTCGGGTTGGATAACAAAATGTTGGATGGCTTTAAATTCCTCTTTGTCAAAGTTAAAAGCCTCTCCGATGGTATCGACCAAAGCCATACGTTGTTCGGTAAAAGAGTTGTCGGCTTTCAAAAGCTCTAACAACCTTACCAACACGACCACTTTTTGTTTTTGAGTAAGGGTTTTGTTGATTTTTTTACAAATCCCTAAAGTTCTTACAGAGTCTTTTACAGAAGTAAGTTTCTTTTTAGGTTCAGCCCCTTCTACATCAGCAGGGCCTAAAAACTCTTCGTATAATTTCTTGTATTCTATCACCAACTCTTCATTGAGTTGGGTGTATAAAAAATCTTCTACAAATTTTTCAATATTTTCAGATGCGCCATCATCTTGTTTGGCTACAATGGCAAACAGCTGCATTAACGCTTTTAGTATTTCCTCACTCATAGGCAATTAATTTCAAACAATTGGTTTTGGAAATTCATATCCAAAACCAATTGTATTATAGGTTTTATTTTTTCTACGAAAAACACTACTTGTTAGTTACAAAAAAAAGCGCTGATGATACAGCGCTTTTTCAAAATTTTAATTGGCGTATATGCTAAACGGCTACCAATTTAAACGGTACTTCTACCAATTCAGAATATTCTTCTCCTGCTTCTTGCATATCTTCATCATCTTCAGCATAATGCCAATGAATGCTTACATCTACGCCACCTTCTTTAATGGCTTCTAATTTTGAAAAGATATCTAAAATCACTTTTGAAGAAGCGGTATTAAAATATTCTAATTTAACATCAAATTTCAGAGAAGACAAGCCTGTCGCTGCAGCTCCTGCTAACCAATCAAAAACTGGTTTATAAAAAGTGGTAACATCTTCTGGTAATGACCTACCAACCAATTCGTACACACCACTTGTGATATCAAACTTTGCTGCTGGAGTATCTTCTGTTGCTGCAATTATTAAAGTTTCCATTATATCTATTTTTTAATTTCGAAAGTTAATTATTTTTTTAATTGTTTCATGCAATTTATTCTGCAGAATCTGTTTTACTAGAAATGCGAACCATCAAAGTATAGTAAGACAATTGGTCATTTACATGATCAAAGCTGTAAACAAGCGGGCTTCCCGATTTTCTGGCAATGTCAATAAAGCCTAAGCCTGCACCACCAACATCAGAAATTGTACTCGCTAAACGCGCTTCTTTGTACAAGGCTTTTAAGCCATCTTTGTCCAAGGAATTCACTTTATCAATTCTATTTTTAATGTTATCGATTTTGGTGGTTGCCAAAGGATTGCCTGATATAATCAAATAATCACCTTCTACCAAACCAATCATAAAAATGGCAGGGGTTTCTTTAAGGTCATCTTCATCGGCAAACTGGTGTTTACAAATATTTTGCAAGGTCTCCACCATGACATTAAACACCTTTTTTTTCACACTAGCATCAAGGCCATCGGCATCAAACTTACGTTCAGACATGGCCAACACAGACTTGGTAATTTCTTGGGAGAAAAAACCCTCATAAGTTAAAATAACATTATTTTGGGTCATTTCTGTATGCAAATCATGCACAAATTTCATGGGAACATTTACCGCATGGAAAGTATTCGTGGTATCAGACATATAATAATCTTTTTAAATGTTAGCGAGGTATGGTCACGTAGGTTCTCAATGAAAAGAACGATTTTTTATCATCAATAGGCTGAAAATCGTAATCCAACTTATTACCTGATTTTTTGGCGATATCAAGGAGTCCTAAACCAGCACCCGCTTTTTCAGACAATTCCCCTGTTGAAATAATCATTTTATAAAACTCTTTCAACTCATCTTTATCCATGCTGTTGACATGGGTAATTTTTTCTTTGAGTTCATCCACGTTTTTATTGTCGATAACATTACCGCTATAAATAATATAATCCGTATCAGAACGGCCCAACATAAACAAGGCGCTGTAGTTTTCGGTATATTCATTGTCTTCAGAAGTATGTTTGGCAACATTTTGCAAACATTCTACCATCACATTAAATACCTTTCTTTTCACAGACGAATCGGTACCATCACTATCTAATTGTTTTTCAGAAACACTTAATAATGCTTTGGTAATGTCTTGAGAAAAATTACCTCTATAAGAAAGCATAAAATTATGCGATTTCATTTTGTCTCTTATTTTTGCTACAAAATCAAGACGAGTATCATTGCTCATAATCAATTATTTAGATTTTAATAATGTTCTATTTTATTATTCGTACTCAATACCAATCAACAATACATCATCTAATTGTTTGGTCTTCCCCATCCACCCGTGAAAATCGTGTCTAAACGATTCATAATTTTGGGTCATGGTTTCATTTTTATTTTTGATGATGAGGTCACGAATTCTTTTAGGGCCGAATTTTTTAACAGGAATTTCCGTACCACCAAATTGATCGGGTAAACCATCGGAGAACACAAAGATTCTATCGCCCTTGGTCAATTGCAATTCATAGTTTTCAAAAGGAGAACGGCCGGCATATTGCACCCCACCAATTGGGTATTTGTCGCCTTTTATTTGTTCTAATTCTTCTCCCTCTACATAATTGTTTCTCAAAATATAAAGCGGTCTGTGTGCACCTGCATATTGCAATTCTCCGGTGGTGATGTCAATTCTACACATCCCAATATCCATCCCATCTCTTTCATTTTCACCGCCTTCTTCACCTTGTCTCAAGGTTTTCACCACCTGAGCGTGAAGTTTGTCACAGATAACACCCGCCGTTGGCGTTTCGTAACGACCAATTTCTTGCAAGATCAAAGAACCAATTACAGAAAGCAAGGCGCCAGGAACACCATGACCGGTACAATCTACCGCAGCGACGTATACCAAATTGCCTTTTTGCACGATGAAAGGGAAATCGCCACTGACTATGTCTTTAGGCATAAACATCATGAAAGATTTTTTAAATACCTGGGTCAATACTATCTCTTTTGGTAAAATAGAGGCTTGAATTCTTCTGGCATAGTTAATCGATTCGTGGATTTTATTGTTTTGATCTTGAATGTATTTCTCTCTTTCTTTGGCTTCTGTAATGTCATGCGATACTACCAACACCGATTCTAATTTATTCAAATCATTGTATTCGGGTATGGCATTCACCATCATGATCAATTTTCCTTCTAAGGTAGGAAACACCATTTCTTCATTTACCTTGCCGTTCACTTCTGCTACTTTCAAGATAATGGATTTCCAAAATCCTTTTACTTCGTCGTTTACGGGCAATAAATCGATTTCTTTCCCTAGGAACTCCCTGGTTTCATTTCCGGTTAAGGATTCAATACGCGGATTGATATAAGAACAATGGCCGGTAACTTCAAGTCTGGTAATTAAGTCTAAAGAGTTTTCAGACAGGGCTTGCATTTTAGCACGAATTCTTTGTTCTTTCTCTGCCTGACGACGGGCAGAAATATCCCTAGAATTTACTACAATCCCCTCAATTACAGGATCATGAATTAAATTTTTACCCGATACTTCCAACCATGTACGTTCGCCATCCTTCTTGATATAAGAAAATTGGGCGGAAGCCATTTGGCTTGGATTTTCAATCAAATCAATAAACAATTGGTTAAAACCATTTCTACCTTTTTTATGGATAAACTCAATATCAGAAGTACCCACCAACTCTTCAGGATGGTAACCCAAAATGGTAGTCACAGAAGGACTCACATATTTAATTATTCCTTTGGCATCGTAGATACTAATTACTTCAGAAGCATTCTCTAATAATACTTGGGTTCTTTTTTGAGCATTATTTACTTCTTGAATTTGATCCTCCAGTCGCGCATTGCTTTTGGTTAACTCTTCTTGGGTAGCAATCATTTCTTCTGCATTTTGCAAAAGTTGTTGTTGTTGCTCGCCAAGTTCATTCGACATATTTTGTGCATCCTCCAGCAAACGTTTGGTTTTTTCGTTTACTTTGATGTTAAAAATAGTACGCGCGACAATATCACTTAGTTCTTGTACAAATTTAATTTGTGTCGCTGTAAATTTTTCAAAAGACGCCAATTCTACGGCCCCATATACCTTTTCATTGGTAATTAAGGGAACAATTAAAATTGCTTTGGGTTTTTTATCGCCCAATAAACCAGAGGTAATGGTGGCATATTCATTGGGGATTTCTGTTCTAAAAACGGTATCCTGTTCAATGACCGATTGCCCTACTAAACCTTGTCCAAAAGCAAACTTGGCTTGTAAATATTTTTTCTTATTGTAGGCATAGCTCGATAACATTTCAACAAACCTATCATTCTCATCATCATCATTTACCGTATAAAATGCGGCTTGAATGGCATTCACTTTTTTGGTCAGGTACGCCGTAATTTCATCCCCAAGAGGCACTAATTCGGTATTGTTTCTTAAAATCTGTCCTACTTCAGCAATCCCTGTCATAATCCAATTGCGTTCTTCCTCTTTAATGCTGGCATTCAAAAGGTTATCGCGCATATTCAACAATGCTTTTCCTAAGAAATCATTGTCACTTTCAACAACAAATTGAGTTTGAAAATCACCTGAACCAATTTTTTCTGCAAATTCCGCATTACGTTCAATAGTACCTTTGTAAATACTCAACTCATCGAGTACCTGCGCATTTCGTTTCAAAATTACCCTAGCGAAGAAAGCGGCAGAAACCCCTGTCAACAAAGGAGAGAAATCGAATAACCAATACAATTCATTCCTTTTGTGAAGGGCGATGATGCCGGTAATAAACGGTTCTAACCTGTCTCCATGAGATTCAAAAATCAACTCTATGATTGGTAATGCAGAACCAATAACAAAGGCAATAACGAAAATGATGATGGTTTGACGGTCTGTCTGATTTTTAAATACTTTCATGCGTATACAATTCAATAATGAGCATTTTTTAATTGGCCAATAGCGGTGCTAAGACCTCCGCTGCTTTGCTGATAAGGAGCAAATCATCGTCTTTAAATTCATGAAAAGAAGCGATTTCAAATACCGCAATCACCTTTCCTGCCATTACAACCGGATACACCAACAAGGCTGAAGGCGTTGCTTTACCCAAACCAGAAATCACTTGTATGTACCCTTCCGGCACCACATTGATGTTGATGACATCTCCTGATTGTGCCACCTGCCCAATCAAACCCTCTCCTAACTCATACCTCACGACCTGACTTTCGGGCACAAAATAAGCGTAGCCAACTTCAAATTTTGCAAAGGTTTTGTTATCTTCTTCAACAAGGATATAAAAAGCACCTTGTGAGGCATCAAATGCTTTAGCAAGGGACCATATAAATTTTTGGGCTTTGGATTTTACATCGTTACAGCTTTTTAAGTTATTGGCAAGTTGCCCTATAAGTTCTACAGCATCCATAATTATTTTGTTAATTGTTGTAAAAACTTCACTATATCTGCAATATCCAATACCAAATCGGGCTTCACTAATTTAAGTGCTCCCTCTGGCATTGTTTTAATGGTCGCTTCTTCAGGATTTTGAACAATTGTAAATGCGCCTCTTTGATGGGCTTTTTGAAAACCTTCTGCACCATCTGTATTGGCGCCAGAAAGCATGATGCCTATCATATAATTTCGGTACACATACGAAGCCGTATCAAAAGTTAAATCGATAGAGGGTCTAGAGAACTTCACCATCTCTTCGGTTGACAAGGCGCAAGTATTGCCAATTTCGACAAACATATGGTAATTTGATGGCGCTAAATAGGCTTTACCTGGTTTGATAGATTCTTTGTCTTCAGGTTCAATAACCGGAATATTAGATTTAATATTCAAGGCTTCCACAAATCCGTGACGAATATGTTTTAAACGATGCAGACATAATAATACAGGCAAGGGGAAATTTTTGGGTAATCCTGCCAAAATATCCACTACAAGAGGAAAACTTCCCGCTGATCCTCCTATTACCACTGCTTTAAACTTCCTATCCACTGTGTAAGTATTAATTTAAAATTATTCCGCAATTTTTTTGTACACTTTTTCTTCTAGGCTTTCCACATGGTAAGCTTTCGCTGATTTGCACCAAGAAATTGTTTCTTTTGAGCCTATGGCTAAATTCCCGCCCGTATAAATACAGGTTGAGAACATGGCCACCACCCTATCTTGTAATTCTAAATTAAAATAAATCAACACATTACGACAAAGAATTAAATCAAACTTTGAAAATGGTGTGCCCTGTACCAAATCAAAAGTTCTAAAATTGACATTTCTCAACAAATCGGCATCAAACCTTACTTTGTCTCCATCCACTTTATAATAATCTTCTAATTTACCTTTGCCTTCAAAACGTTGGTAGTTGCTTTGGTTTACTTCCATGTTGCGCAAATAATACACCCCATTTTTGGCGACATCTATCACGTCTTCATTGATATCAGAAGCATGGATAATGGCTTTATCATACACCCCAAGTTCTTTCAATAAAATAGCCATAGAATACACTTCTTCTCCAGAAGAGCAGGCGGCATGCCAAATCCTGATATTGGTATTTTTTGCTAAATGAGGGATTACTTTATCTTTGAGGTAACGCCAAAAAGAAGGATCTCTAAACATCTCTGTGGTGTTTACGGTCACTTCTTTGAGAAATTTCTCATAAAAAACTTTATCTGTCTTAATTTTAACAAGTAATTCTTCGGTGGTATTGAAATTAAAAATTTCAAAAATTCGAATAATTCTTCTTTTAAAAGAAGATATCGCATATTCACTAAAATCAAAACCATGCGTATCTTTCACTACACTAATTATGCTCCTAAGGTCCTTTAAATCAATGTCTGCAATCATACTTATTCAAATTGGTAAATGATAAATTTGCTCTTTTTAAATGTAGAAATAGGGGAATTTTACCTACCTAGTGAAACGGTAGTGAAACCTATGGTTGTTATTGAATTGATTTTACGCATAAAATAAATATAAGTTTTAGTATAATTAAAATTATATCGATTAACACTTCTATACGGTTGATTTTCAAAAAGATTTAAACTTATGTTATTTTATATTTTTTATGTTTTATTCGTTTTATTCTACAAAATAAGCATAAAAGAACATGGGTAAGCTAAAAAATCATTCAAAGTGAGTGTTTGTAACCTCTTCAATTGTAATCTAGAACTTTGGGGGCAAGCGTCATAAAATTGGGCTTGCTGAAAACACCGGAGTGTTGGGTAAAGGGACAAAGTAGAAAGTACAGGGTACAGAGTACAGGGTACAGAGTACAGTACAGAGTACAGGGTACAGGGTACAGGGTACAAAGTACAAAGTACAAAGTACAAAGTACAAAGTACAGAGTACAAAGTACAGAGTACAGTACAAAGTACAAAGTACAAAGTACAGAGTACAGAGTACAGAGTATAGAGTATAGAGTATAGAGTATAGAGTGCAGGTATCAGATTTCGAAGACTTAATACCTAATACTTAATACCTAATACTTAATACCTAATACTTAATACCTAAAACTTAATACCTAAGACTTAATACCTTTCTACTTAATACTTAATACCTAATACTTAATACCTCGTACTTAATACCTAATGCTTAACAGGCGCCAAATACATGGCTGTAAAATAACCCACAATGGCACCCAACACCGGACCAACCAAATACAACCACAATCCATTTACTTCACCAGAAAGCAAAGCTGGCCCTATAGACCGTGCCGGATTCATAGAAGCGCCACAAATAGGCCCCGCAAACATCGCCTCTAACAAGACCACGAAACCTATAATAATACCCGCCAAATTCAAGTATTTTTCTTCTTGGATAGCCACGCGCACAATCACAAACATCAAGATAAAAGTAAGGATACATTCAAGAATAAAGGATTGTAAATGAGAACCACTTGGTAAAGTAGCCCCTAAAAATTGCGATGCAGGAAACAAATAACGCAGTAAGGCACTTGCTAAAATCGCCCCAACTACTTGGGCGGTGACATAGGCAATCATGGTTATTGAATCCATTTTTTGTCCCAACCAAAGCGCGATACTTACCGCAGGATTGAAATTTGCGCCTGAAATATTGCCAAAAGCATAAATCAACACAGTAACCACCAAACCAAAAGTGATGGCAACGCCTACATGTGAAATAGCCCCGTGGGTAATTTCATTAATCGTGCAAGCGCCAGTGCCACAAAACACCAATAAAAATGTACCCAATGCTTCTGCTAAACCTTTCTTAAACATGCTATTATTTTCTTTTTAAATTAATCTTAGCATTGAATTGCACTTGCATGTACCATAAATGCAATCTTTCGAGGGCATCATTGGTGACCCAAGTAATGTAGGTTGGTCCAACATCTAAGGAGGTATTGTCACTGGTTTTGATACCCAAGCCAAAGAAAGCCCAATTTTCTCCATACACAGTACTTCTTGGGGTTGATGTTTTCATGAAAAACTCATTATAACCACTGCAATACAACTTCTCCGTCATCACATATTTGAAACCAATCAGATAGCGAAAACGATGCGAAAATGCTTCCCCTTGAATAAACCTTTCATCAAACCTCAATCGATGTTTCAAACTTAATTGGTCACTTACAGCATGCTCGTATTGCACTTGTTGCCATAAACGATTTTCGTTGGTGGCAAAGGTCGACAACACATTGGACCGTTGAAAGGTATAACTTCCAGCGACAGAAAGCCTCTCTGTAAACTTATAAATGAGGGTATTTTCATCATAAAACATAAACCATTTATCGTTTGACATGTTTAGATTAATGGCTGAAAAAAGGAATACGTTATAGTGTAATTTTTCTGTAATCTTACCTTCCTGAGAATAGACTGGAAATAGCCCCCAATTATTTTGAGCCCGTAAACCAAATGTAAAGTTTAACACTAGAACACTGACAATACTTATTTTAATGAACAAGCTACTTTTTTGCACTGCTACTGAAATTTAGTCTATGAACGATTTTTAACAAGCGAAAACATATACATACACTCAGTTGCAATTTGCTTCGATCGCGCCTCATAAGTAGCGTCTTGTTCAGGTGTACCATCGGCTTTTTTGGGATCGACGTATGGGGTTGCCACCCTTAAGTCTGCCCCCAAAATGACAGGACAATTTCCATCTGCGTCGTTACAAGTCATGATGGCAACAAAATTACTTGAAGGATTTGACGCATCATCATATTTTTTTGAAAAGCACAACGCATGACTTCCATTGGCATCAAACGCCACTTTATAAAACGGATTTTGATCAGGACCAGATGACGTAATTTGAAAACCCACCTTGCGAATCGCCGCAATAGCATTCCCATTAAATGCCGTCGCTTCCGTTCCACCAGAATACGTTTCCACATTGGTAAACCCATAATAATAGGCGGCTACTTTGGCCCATATTTGACCAAAATGACTTCTTCTAGAGTTATGAGTACAAATATAAATGAGCGCAATTGGCTTATCTGCATCAACTTGTTTTTGGATAAAATGACTCAATTTTGACAACAACACCTTTCTATCCTCCGCAATGGCATCGAAGTCATTTTTTAAATTTTCAACAAAAGTATTTATTTCAGGAAACATCTAAGCGTATATATTTTAAGTTAAGAGGACAAACAAAAGAGAAGATTGACACTAATTATTAACAACAGCCACTCCCAGGAGCGCATGTTGGAGAAGAAACGACTTCAGTTTCTTTGGTTTTTGCTGGAGGCATACAACATACCTCTGTTTCGTCTTGGGCATAATGAGGATCATTGAATTCAGCATCTTCGCGAAACAAATACACCTCCCATTGGTAGCCATCAGGATCTGCTACCCAAAATTTATCTTGTACGGCATAACAACAACTCGTCCCCATTTCTTCCTTGACAGGTAGATTTTTATTTTTGGCATTCGTCAAGGCCTCTTGCAATTGGGCAGCGGTTTCCACTTGAAATCCAAGGTGTCCAAAATCAGCTTTAACCCTTTCCTTATTTTCAACAAAAGAAATTATGAGAGAAGGCGTTTCGAGTACATATTTGGCATAGTTCGACTTCACTTTAACGGCAGATAAGCCAAAAAATGAAGTATAAAAATTAACCGATTGTGCGATATTACTCACATAAAGGCTCACATGCATGCGTGGAAAATTCATCATTTCGACATTTAGGTTTAAATAACACTATTAACAGTCACAATTTTTAGCTTGTTCAAGCGCATTTGAAATGCCCAATAAAGTAGTCGCAAATTGATGCAATACAGCAACATTGATGCAATAACACACTTTAGGTCCATCAATGGTTCCAACAATTAGACCCGCCTCTTTCATGGCTTTCAAATGTTGAGAAACGGTTGATTGAGACAAAGGCAGTTCTGATACAATTTCACCACAAATACACGACTGTTTTTGAATCAACAATTGTAGGATTGCTATACGTGCAGGATGTGCCAAAGCCTTAGCCCAACTTGCAAGCAATGCATTGCTTACTTCAGTTTCATTAAAATTGTTTATGGTCACCCTATTTTTATTATATCGTAAATATACGATAAAGAATATAATTACAAACCATTGGAGTAAAAATTATACCTTAAAAATCAGCGGCAAACAATTCACCTATGGGTGCAAAAAAATTAAAAATCTTTATTTAGCCAAACCATAATACCGAATGGTATTGGTAATCATTTCCATTTTAATTTCCTCATTTTGAATCCTTTCTTTCAGATAATAATAATAATTTTTACCAATTTTAAAATGGCCAAGCAGGCCTACTTTTTCTAAAAAGTACAGATGTTGCTGAATTGCCCCCTTCGTAAGGTCAATATTTTTGGTAAAGCTATCGAGGTTTAAACACACATCGCTACCTTCCACCAACGCCATTAATTGAGACCGGATAGGACTATCTAATTTTTTCCTTGTATTCAATTTCTATGCTTATTAAACAGCTGTTTTTAATTGACATTTATAACATTTATAAAACTTTCAACTAAAATTCAGCAAATGACTTAAGCAATATTAGAACTATAAAAAGGACATAAAAAGGCGAAACAAGAACAATAATGATTATATAACAATGTGTTGATGTTTAAATAACAGTGTTAACGATTTAATAACATTAGAATAACAATTCAGTTATATTATAACGAAATAAAGGTTCTATTTTCGCATATTGAATTTTTAAATTATCTTTAGGCGAATGAATATCTCAGCACAAGACATATTCCCAGAAATGGAGAACAAAATAGAAAGCCCTAAAACCTTTACATATAAAAGGTTGGTATTATTTCTATTCATCTTATACTTGTTTTTATTCTCTTTAGAAATGATGAGTATTTCGGCCCAATTATTTGATACTAATATCATTAAAATGGCGCTATACAATCCTTTTGTTGCCTTGGTTATAGGCTTGTTGGCAACCGCAATTTTTCAAAGCAGCAGCACCACCACCTCCATGTTGGTCGTATTGGTCGGCTCAGGAGCCATTACCATCACAGAGGCCTTACCAGTAGTAATGGGGGCTAACATTGGCACCACCATAACCGCCATCATTACGGCTGTTGGCCACATTTCGGGCAAAAAAGAATTTAGAAAAGCAGTGAGTGCGGCCTTTATTCATCATAATTTCAAATTATTAACGGCAATCCTTTTATTTCCACTGGAATATTATTTCCATACACTTTCAAAAATCGCGGTCTATTTTTCTCAATTAATTAGTAATGAACAAGTCAACAAAAACGAATCATCCTCATTCCTATACAAATACACCATTGACCCCTTGGTAACGCTTTTCACACAAGAGTTTGCACTCAATCCACTGACCAATTTCATCGTTTCACTGTTGCTGTTATTTATTTCCATACGATTATTCATTGCCTTATTGAGAAATTCATTGGTAGGAGAATCACAAAAAAACCTTGACCTCTATGTATTTGGTGGCCCAATCAAAGCCTTTTCTTGGGGCATGGTAACCACAGCGCTCATACATTCGAGCACCGTGACAACTTCGTTTATGGTTCCATTGGTTGCTACCGATAAAGTCTCTTTGCGTAAAGCATTTCCATTTATCATAGGGGCAAATATTGGCACCACTTTTACGGCCTTGGTTGCCGCCTTGAGTAAATCGCCCAACGCCATGAGTATTGCCTTGGCGCATTTTTTATTTAATTTCATAGGAATGCTGTTATTCTTCCCCATGCCCTATTTGAGAGAAGTACCTTTATTACTTGCTAAAAAAATTGGCGCTTTTGTTCACCGATACAAATACATCATTTTCATATATGTGTTGATGATCTTTTTCTTAATTCCTTTCCTATTAATTGCCTTGAGCCAGTAAAATGAAATCATTCCTCTTATTGCTTTCGGTATTAGTGTCTAATATGGTGGTGGCACAACAATCACAATCATACACAAATCTATTGGAATTAAATCACCATTATGGGCTGTATTATTTTACGGAAGAGGAGCATTTTGTTCACCTTCAAACCTCCATTGCACAAACAGCCCAACCATATGCAAATAGCAAAGAATATTTTACCCTCACTCCTCCTTTTGCAGGAACCCACAATATTACCATCCAATTAGAAGCCAATAGAAAAATTTCTCCTAATTTCCATTTTGGCATAGCACCTCAAATTGATTTCAAAACCGACAATAAAACTTTTGGGATAAGACCTAATCTATTACACCATGGCAAAATTTATAAACTTCAATTTTTAAAAAGCTTTGGACTGAATTTAACGAAACAGGTTAAAGAAAAAAACAACAATCCATATATTTCTACTGATCCTGTTACTTTGGCCACATTTGATATAGGACTAGCATTGGCATACAAAATTACCTCCACCAAACTACCGATAAGGTTTATGCTAAGCTATAAAGCATATTTCATCAAAGAATTTACCGAAGAAAACGCCAAAATATACGACAAAAGGTATATTGATATTGACCAACTCCGCTTAAGCATTCAAACACTAATGTTAAACAAATTCAATATTGGCCTTTGGGGAGCAATCGAAAACCAATACCTTTTTGGTTTAGCCAGCAATATCAGCCAAGAAAAAAACATAAGGATTATCACCCCACTTATTGGTTGGGAAATAAATTACTTTCTTGGAAAACCAAATCAAAAAAACAATTATTCTTTTATATTTTAATGGTTTCCTTTTATACTATTTTTTAATTAAAAGAAAACACATAAATTTGATTCATTTTAATGGACATTGAAAAGATGAGGTTAACATCCAACATCATTGTAGTCGTACTTACCTTATTTTTTTTCGCTATTTCCGAAAAATCTTTGGCTACGCATATCGTAGGAGGAGAATTAAGCTACCGATACATCGATACCAACACCTATGAAATCACTTTAAAAGTGTATAGAGACTGTTACAATGGCATTCCTCCTTTTGATAACCCTACCTTTATTTATGTTTTTGATGGCTACAATAATTACATTGGCTACACCATGCTGTTTCAAAAAACAGTAAATGGAGACACCTTACCCTTGATTTCTCCTGATTCTTGTAGGCTTCCACCGAATGACATTTGTGTAGAAGAGAAAATATTAAAAGACACCCTCTATTTACCCTATTTAAAAGAAGGTTATCTTTTTGCTTACCAAAGGTGTTGCAGAAACAACAGCATTTTAAACATTGAAAATCCTGACCTTTCGGGTGCTACCTATGCACAACATTTAAGCATGGATTCTAGTATTGCCATCAATAACAGTTCGCCTTATTTCAAAAACTTCCCCCCTATTTTCATTTGCAATGAAGTGAATCTTAAGTTTGACCACTCGGCCATAGACCCTGATGGTGACTCTTTGGTGTATGAACTCTGCACCCCATTTACAGGGGCCGACTCCCTTAATCCTTGGCCTTGGCCATTGCAGGGGTATAATAGTTATAAAATTTATACCGCACCATTTGATACGGTAGTTTTCAAATCTCCCTACAATATCAACAACCAATTAGGTGGTAGCGAGGCCATGAAAATTGACCCCATAACCGGATTGCTCACGGCCAAACCAAATCAAATTGGGCAATATGTAGTAGGGATTAGTGTAAAAGAATACCGTAATGGGATATTGATAGATGTCCACAAAAGAGATTTTCAGTTTAATGTTACAGATTGCCGGGAAAAGCCACAAGCAGTAATCCCCTCGGTAATTGTACAATGTCGAGGGGATTTAAGTGTTGCATTTCAGAATAAAAGTCGAGGAGCGGTCTCTTATTTATGGGATTTTGGAGACCCTACATCTACCCCATTCAACACATCAACCGAAAAAAATCCTACCCATACTTTTACGGCATTAGGTACCTACAACGTAACCTTAATCTCAAATCCAACCCTCGATTGTAGTGATACGGCTATCGCCAAAGTAAATGTATACAACAAAATTACAGGGGCAAACTTCGACCTTGTTGATGCTTGCGCCAATATTGAACTGCGTTTACACGACAAATCTATCTTGTCTGAAGGCAACCCAACACGTTGGAAATGGACCATTGACAACCAAGACACCCTTTCTGCCAAAGACACAAGCTATGCCATCAAAACCGTTGGCATCCATGAGATCAAACTTAAAGTAAGCAACGAAAATGGATGTGTAGACTCCATTATTAAACCCCTGGAAATATTCCCTGTTCCCATCATTGAAGCTTTTAGTGACACCGCCAAATGCCAAGACGACAGCACACAACTTTGGGTTTCGGGTGCAGACAATTACACATGGACGCCATCAAACACCCTTACTTGCAATACCTGTACTGACCCCATCGCAAAGCCTTTCGTCGACACCCAATACATGGTAAGCACTACCAATCAATTTAATTGCATTGGCAAAGACAGCATCATTGTACAGGTAAAACCAATCAAAAATCCGGTGGCAGATTTCGACCTCCACAACGACTGCATTACGTCAATCTCCCAACTAAAAGACAATTCAATTATTTCGGTGGGCTACCCAACTACCTGGAAATGGACCATTGATAACAACCCAAACGATACCTTAAACCAAAAAGACACCAATTATGTATTTAAAAATATTGGCACCCATGTGGTAAAATTAAAAGTTATCAATGTGTACGGCTGTGCCGATTCCATCAGTAAATCGTTAGAAATCTACCCTATCCCTGTCATAAAAGCCGATGGCGACACCTTAATTTGTTCAGGAACTAAGGCTACTTTACATGTACAAGGGGCGAATAATTATACATGGTCGCCCGCGAACACCTTAACTTGCACCTCTTGTGCGACAACCATAGCCTCTCCATCAAAAACAACAGTTTATACAGTTACAAGTACCAACCAATACGATTGCAGCACCAAAGATACCATAAAAGTAAAGATAAGGCCTGTGTTAAAACCTATAGCCATTCCCAATATTTCCAAAGGAAGGTGTGTACCCGTTGAAATTGACATGAAAGGTATATATCAAAATTTAGACAGCATTTGTATCAATTCAAAAAATTGGCTTTGGGATTTTGGAGATGGGCAATTTTCCACGCATCAAGATACGTCACATGTATATACCCAAGCGGGGACGTATACCATCAGTTTACAATTTAATGATTCAGAAAAGGTATCTCAAACCATCACCTTATTACCGATAGACTCTTGCGCAAAACGCCTATTTGTACCCAACACTTTTACTCCTAATGGAGATGGAAGCAATGAAAAAGTTTACCTCAGGGGTGTTAACATCAGGAAAGCAGATTTCAGAATCTATAACCGATGGGGAGAAGAAATGTTTCGCACCAATGACATCAGCATTGGCTGGGATGGCACCTATAAAGGTCAAAAACTTAGTCCTCAAGTAGTGGTTTATATAGCCAATGTTACGTATTGGGATGAAAGTACGGAAACCAAAGAAGGCAATATCAGTCTCGTCGAATGAAAAAGGCCTTGCTATATAGCCTCCTATTTTTCATTGCTAGGATTAGTTCTGGCCAAGATTTCCATTGGTCACAATACCAGGCCACCCCATTTTATACCAACCCAAGCTATACAGGACTATTTGATGCCGAACATTTAAGGAAAACCATTCGAGCCACCTTGAATTATAGACAACAATGGAGAACTATCAGAAGTGAATATGTATCAAATGCTACGCCTTTTTCTACGTATTCATTTGCACTTGATGGCAATATTAGCCATTTACCAATGATGGGGCAAGACATTGTAGGGCTTGGTGTTGCCCTCTATAAAGATGAGGCAGGCGATTTAAATTTGAGTACTAATCAAGTAAACGCATATTTTGCCTACCATAAAGCCATTCAACAAAGAGAAGACAGGTTTATCAGTTTAGGCATAAATTATGGCTATGCCAATAAATACATCGATTTCAGCAAAGCTACCTTTGACAACCAATGGGATGGCCAGCGGTACAACCCACTTGGCGCCTCAGGAGAATATGCACAAAATTTCAGTAAAGGATATACCGATTTTTCCATCGGCTTAAGCCATTTTGTTGCCCCACATTATGGTACAAAAATGCGCACGGGCATTGCCGCCTTGCACCTGAATCAAGCAAGCCAATCGATATTCAAAACAGGCAGCCCCATGTACAACCATTGGATCATCAACCACGACATGGTGATTCCTGCTTGGGGAAAATGGGATTACTTACCCTCTGTATTACTGATGAAACAAGGTCCTGCAAGTGAAGCGATTATTTTCAATGCCTTCCGATTAGATTTTACTAAAAATGATTACCATCAGTTCGGCATCGGCTACCGCTTGGTGGGTAACTACAAAACCCCTATTCACCATGATGCCCTGTACATAGCCTATAAATTAGGGATAAACAAATGGAGTCTAGGTTTTAGTTATGATCTCAATGTTTCTACTTTAAATGTAGCGACTTCCACCGTAGGTGCTTTTGAAATTGCCATTATATACCACGATAACCCATTCAATAAGCCAAAAAAACACCATAAGTCTAAAAACAAATGCCCCGATGTGCACCCAGCACAAGGGAAACGAAACAGGTAAAGAAAGGGATAACACAGTCAATGCTACCTTAACGAACACGCTAAAAAACAATTACACAAGCAATTAACACTAAATTGACAAGCATAATTTATTCTTTTAGAAACAACACGCAAAAGACTTTGATATGTAGATTATTATTTTAATTTTTGCACAAATAACTTAGTACTCACCAATTAATTAAATTTTACCATGTATTGGACACTAGAACTAGCCTCTTACCTTGAAGATGCGCCTTGGCCTGCCTCTAAAGATGAACTTGTTGATTTTGCAAGTAGAACAGGTGCTCCTATGGAAGTTGTAGAAAATTTGGAAGAATTAGAAGACGATGGACAACCATTTGAAAGTATAGAAGAAATTTGGCCAGATTATCCTACCAAAGACGATTTCTTATTTAATGAAGACGAATATTAATATTGATTAACTATTTATCGCTTTGCAAATAAGCATTCAAGATTTATCTACGGGTTATGGTGACAACACTATAATCCGTAGTCTTTTTATAGACCTTCCTTG
>JBEAZU010000116.1:0-4412 GCA_041169945.1 Bacteroidota bacterium | reverse complement strand
CTTCTAGTAAAGCCTTATCCAGCATGATCTCTTTTTTATACCACCAAGATTTTTCAAATTGATGGAGAGCTACTTTTTCCAAGTTTTTACCGAAAAACAAGTCTGGATAAACGTTATTTTTCACCAAGCCATTCATCACGGTGGTCGGAACAGTAACCGGATACCAATTTTGCTGTTTATTGCTGTTGCTAGAAATTTCGATCCCTGTTGCTTGTATTATTTCGGAAGACTGCATTTGCCAATCGTTCTTCAAAAGCATTCGCTGTTGAGCCGTGGATGTCAAAACAAAAAAGAAACAACTTATATAGACGGGGAAGCGCTTGAAAGCAAACATGGGAGCACATTTAATAAATAAGTTTTAAATATAGGCAATGCCTTTTGGGATGTCAAATTTTAAATTCATTATAGCGAAAGATTTTTGTTGGGCTGCTGTTTGTACTAGCACAAAGGCTACTTGTATTATTTCAATATTATATTGCAATATTCATTTTTTTAAAAATAATAACCAACCTTTTTTATCACTATTTAATTATTTATATAGCACTAATCCAATACACTGAACAGATATCAATTCCATAACCAATAAAACAAACAAGCAAAAATACAAACATATTATTGATATAATTATATTAATTCAACCAATAAGTTATATTTTAATTACTTTAATTACATTTACCCTTAAAATTCATTGAAATAACTTGCAAGTAATTTAAGTTGTGGTATATTTGCATTATATTAATAACAAAAACAAACAACAAAACAATAATAATACCAACAAATAACCAAATAATACAATATGAAATCCCCTATTTTAAAAACAATTTTCATTTTCATTATCTCAAGCATCATTGCTTTTAACACGAATGCTCAATCGAAAAGAGCCTTAAGACAATTAGAAAACAAAGCCTACAAAGCCTTTAATGAAAGAGCGTACGCTTCTGCATTGACTCAATTTTTACATTTGGATTCTATCACTTCAGACCCAGGAAATTACTTTAATTACATGATTGGCATGTGTTATATGAGTTCTGCAGAACAACACAAAGCATTGCCACATTTAATAAGAGCAAAACACGGAAATGAGACTTCATTTGTCGTAGATTATTATTTAGGACGTGCATATTTGGTGCACGAAAATTATGCGGCAGCAGAAAGACACTTAAAAGTTTACATCAAACAATTGGCTGCGAGAAACATTACATTTGTAAACAAAGAAAACGTAACGGGTATCAACAGAATTCATTTTGAAAAATCCATGAATGATGTTGTTGCTTTAATTGCGCTATGTGTAAATGCTGAAGCAAATAGGTATTCAAACGTGGTGAATAAATAAGACAAACATTTTTCAACAAACTATTGCAAAACACAGCGTCAGTCCATTGGCGCTGTGTTTTTGTTTTAAAAAAAATTTAAATATGGAAGAATATAGTAATCGCAAGCACCGCTACCATTTTTTCTTTTATCTTTGAAACAAGATCATTGCATAACATGAAAACAACAACCCTACTCCTATTCCTCACAATCATCATTGGCGCATGCAATGAAAAACGTGTTGATTCTCGTCGATTTGCGCAAGAAATGAAAAACCGTCAACTCAAACGGGTGAACCAAGGCGCGATCATGGAAGAATGTTTATTAAAAGGGGAATTGCTCGTAAAACTGATTGACACAACTTTCAAAAAAAAATTACAGCTTGAATTGCAAAAAAACGGACCCAATAAAGCAATGCAACTGTGTAATATCGACATTTATGGCGTGAAAGATTCCCTAGCCATGGTATACAATGCCAGCATTAAAAGAACAAATCGCGCTATTTTAACGACAGGAAGCAAAGAAGAAAAGGAATTATTTGACGCCTACCTGTACAATGAAGAACAGCAATTACCAATGCATGATAATTTACAAGACTTAAAAAACGGTTTTGTGTTGTATACCAAACCTATCGTTCTACAGCAAGACATTTGCCTTAGCTGCCACGGCGAAGCAAGCAACGCATTACCCATTCTGCAAAAAGCCTATCCCAAAAGTGTCGCCTTTAACCTTAAAAAAGGGAGTTTAATGGGCATGTGGAGCATTAAGTTGGCACAACAAGAAGTGATAAAGCGTATGAAATAATGATGAATAGCCAATTTAACGATAGCCTCAATTATGTATCTAAACTTACGATTGGTAAAACAATCAATATAGTTAAAGTGCTGGGTTCGTACTATTGGTCTAAAATGACAGGCAAACCTATACATGGTGGGCTGCCCATAAGCATTGCTTTTGAACCTACCACGTCTTGTAATTTACGATGCCCAGAATGCCCAAGCGGCTTACGCTCTTTTACAAGACCTACAGGCATGTTACAAGCAAATTTATTTCAAAAAACGATAGATGAATTAGCCCCCACTTTAACTTACCTTACTTTTTATTTTCAAGGAGAACCTTATTTAAATCCACAGTTTTTAGACATGGTGAAGTATGCTTCACAAAAAAAAATCTACACCGCCACCTCTACCAATGCCCATTACCTAGATGATGAAAAAGCAAAACTTACCGTTGAGTCGGGCTTAGACAGGTTGATCATATCCATTGATGGTACCACACAAGAAACCTATGAGCAATACCGTGTAGGTGGAAGTTTAGCAAAAGTTCTGGAAGGCACTAAAAATATAATGGCATGGAAGCATCAACTAAAATCGAACACGCCTCATGTGATATTTCAGTTTTTAGTGGTCAAACCCAACGAACATCAAATAGAGGAGGTCAAAGCCATTGCAAAATCTGTTGGCGTGGATCAAGTTGTATTTAAAACGGCCCAAATTTATGACCACAAAAATGGCTCGCCTTTGCTAACGAGCATTGACAAATATGCGCGTTACAAACCACAAGCCGATGGCACCTATGCGATTAAAAACAAATTAGACAACCATTGTTGGAAAATGTGGCAATCGTGTGTCATCACCTGGGATGGTTCAGTAGTGCCTTGTTGTTTTGATAAAGATGCCCAACACCAATTGGGAGATTTAAATACCACCACTTTTAAAAAGGTTTGGCAAAGTGCAGCCTATCGTCAATTTAGAGGAGCGCTGATTAGATCACGAAAAGAAATTGATATTTGTACAAACTGTACAGAAGGCACTAAAGTCTTTGGCTAAGCACCCATAATTATACCACAGCCGTCTCCTCAAGTACTGCAGGTTCTTCCTCAAAAAGGAAATAGCGCAATTTTTCATTTAACGCTAGCGCAGATAAGTTAGGGTAAATAATACCATTATGAGCCAAAGAAATATGGCCCGTTTCTTCTGAAACAATAAGCACCACAGCATCGGTCATTTCCGCAATCCCCAAAGCCGATCGGTGACGCAAGCCAAAATGTGCAGGCAATTCATGGTTATCAGAAACAGGCAAAATACACCTGGCCGCCTTGATACGCCCAGCAGCAATAATCACCGCTCCATCGTGCAAAGGACTCGTTTTTCCAAAAATAGAGATCAGCAATCTTTTATTGATATTGGCATCCAACAAATCGCCCGTTTCAGCATAAAACTTTAATTCAGAACTTTTGGCAAACACAATTAATGCCCCATTTTTAACTGCACTCAAAGCATGGGCAGCATCTATAACAGGTTTTAAATTGTATTCAGACCCAAACGCTTTTGACCAAGGATATCCCTTTCCGACAAATGTTCCAAAAAAAGTAGTTTTACCGATAAGCAATAAGAATTTTCTAATCTCTTGTTGAAATAAAATGAGGGCCGCAATTACCCCTACGCCCATAAATTCCCCTAAAATAGAACTCATCAATTCCATTTCAAAGGCTTTCACCACTTGGTAAAAAAGATAAATAAATAAAATACCTATAAAAATTTTGGAAGCAACACTTCCTTGGAGCAATTTATAAACCTGAAACAACAGGAAAGTTACCAAGGCCACATCAATGACATCAACCCACCTGATTTCTAAAAAACCGATGGCAAACAGCATGATGGCACCATGTGAAAACACCGTTTCCATTGAGAGCAATATGTTGACTAATATATTAATAGCAAATTATTTATAATGAAAAAACACTCTTATGCCCCAAAAGACATACACTATACACTACGCATTTTCTGAAACAGTTGCACTGCCTCTACCGCTTCTTTCACATCATGCACCCTTATGATACTTGCCCCATGCATTAAGGCCATGGTATGCAGTACCGTAGTGCCGTTTAACGCCTCTGAAGCTACAGTGTTCAACAGTTTGTAAACCATTGACTTTCTAGAAACGCCAATTAAAATCGGCAGTTCTAACACATTAAAGTAAGGCAAATTTTGAAGTAATTCATAATTTTGATCTAATGTTTTTGCAAAACCGAATCCAGGGTCTATCATTATATCCTTAACGCCAAGGGCTTTAAGTTTATTTATTTTGGGTTCAAAATA
>JBEAZU010000115.1:0-6070 GCA_041169945.1 Bacteroidota bacterium | reverse complement strand
GCTTTCAATGTTTCTTCACCTTTACGTAACCAAACACGTGGGTCATAATATTTTTTGTTTGGTTTTTCATCTCCTTCTGGATTACCAATTTGAGATTGTAAATAAGCTTCGTTTTTCACGTAGAAATCACGAATACCTTCCCAAAATGCAAACTGCAAATCAGTATCGATATTCATTTTAACAGCACCATAAGAAAGCGCCTCTCTGATTTCTTCTCTAGTTGATCCAGAACCACCGTGGAATACGAAGTTAACTGGTTTCTCACCGGTGTTAAATTCTTTTTGGATATGTTTTTGAGAGTTATCTAAAATTTTAGGACTCAATTTTACATTTCCTGGTTTGTACACACCATGCACATTACCAAAAGCAGCTGCAATGGTAAAGTTAGGGCTAATTTCAGAAAGTTCTTTATAAGCATACGCCACTTCTTCTGGTTGGGTATATAATTTAGAGCTGTCAACATCAGAGTTGTCTACGCCATCTTCTTCACCACCAGTAACGCCTAATTCAATTTCAAGTGTCATCCCCATTTTAGCCATACGCGCTAAATAAGTTTTACAAATTTCAATATTTTCATGAAGTGGTTCTTCAGAAAGGTCAATCATGTGTGAACTAAACAATGGTTTACCATGAATAGCGAAGAATTTTTCACCTGCATCCAATAAACCATCAATCCAAGGAAGCAATTTTTTAGCCGCATGGTCAGTATGTAAAACTACTGGTACACCATACGATTCGGCTAACAAGTGCACATGTTGTGCTCCTGAAACAGCACCAATTACAGCTGCTTTTTGACCTTCATTAGACAAGGTTTTACCAGCATAAAAGATCGCGCCACCGTTTGAGAACTGTATAATAACAGGAGAATTAACTTCTTTAGCTGTTTCTAATACTGCATTAATTGAATTGGTACCCGTTGCATTTACTGCAGGCAAAGCAAAAGAGTTCGCTTTTGCATAATTAAACAATTCAGTAAGTTGTTGTCCGCTAACAACACCAGGTGCAAATCTTGTCATTACTTTATCCATTGAGTTGATTAATAAATTTCTTTTTAAGCTATGTTTTTAAGGAACAAAGATAATTTTATTCTCCATGAAAAAAAAGAAATAATAGGGCTAATATTTTGAATGAGACTAATGTGCATGAACTTAGGATATATCTTACAAAATATTACAATTAAATTTTTGTAAACATTAAAATATCCCTATTTTTAGTGAATTAACATCTGTTTCAACAATCAAGAATTTAGCAACCTCATATGAATTACATAGAAATTAAAATAAAATCAAATTCTGAAACAACAGATATGTTAATCGCTGAAATGGCTGAAATAAAATTCGACAATTTTGTGTACACAGAAGAAGGCTTTGATGCCTATTGCGAAGAAGATGATTTCAATGAAACAGATTTGACTTTTATTATTGAAAAATACAAACCTTTAGGAGATATATTTTACACCAAAAATATATTAGAGAAAAAAAACTGGAATGAAGAATGGGAAAAAAGCTTTGAACCAGTAATCATAGAAAACCAATGTATCGTGAGGGCCAGTTTTCATAGCCCAAGTGATTTACCTTACGAAATCATTATTGACCCCAAAATGTCTTTTGGAACAGGTCATCATGCGACTACTACCCTCATGCTTACGCACCAACTTGAAATAGACCATAACCAAAAATCTGTTTTAGACGTAGGTTGCGGAACGGCGGTATTGGCCATTATGGCACATAAGCTTGGCGCAAGTGAAGTAGAAGGCTTTGATATAGATGAATGGTCGGTCGAAAACGCCATTGAAAACGTAAAAAACAATGGTTGTGAGGATATAGAAATACGCTTAGGCGCTATTGACAAGCTGACGTTTGACAAACAGTTTGACATCATCTTGGCAAACATCAATCGCAACATTCTCATCAAAGAAATACCTTCTTATGTGAAGCATTTAAAAAAAGAAGGTTACCTCATTGTGAGCGGTTTTTACGACCAAGACATCCCATCGATTGAAGAGGTAAGTAAAAAAGCCAACCTCCTTACGACTTCCATTAAAACTAAAAATGATTGGACTTCCATTATTTTCAAAAAATAACCAATAAGATGATGATTCAAAAGAACTGCATTAACTTCACTTTAATTTTTATGATTTCCTTCTTTGGGATTTCAATGGTGAAGGCTCAAAATTTAAAACTATCTGAGGATCCGAATCAGTTTATCGTGGATGTCAACACCATGATGACCAATAGTAAAAACCCTAAAGCAATCAAAGCAGGTACTGAATTACAGACTGCTTGGGGAGCATTGAACGATAAACATAAAAAATTAATCATCAGTACCTCTATATTAATGATTAAAAAGAAGTGTAAAACAGCCTCTCACTTCACCCCATACTTTTCAACCATTGCCAACGCGGTAACCCGTAAAAACATTCCGGCGTCCAAACTTGACACCTTGTTGTTTGTCACCAATTACCTATTAGAAGATCCCAAACCCAAAAAAATCGTTGCATTCCTTGAAACTACCAAAATTTTCATGGAAAGTGACTTGTTGTATAAATCTAATTTCAACAAACTTCGTGTGTCTGGAGGGTCATATTCATTTGGTTTTGTAAAATCAGACGAGGAAGGAGAAGAAGGAGAACCAATACCAGAAATACCTGTGGAAGAACCCATCATACCCGATGTACCCGTACCTGATGTACCAACTGATGATACAACACAAACTCAAGCACAAACCCCAGCGGTAGAAACGCCTAAGAAACCTGAAAACAAAGATGATTTTTTTAGGGATTGGGATGCACCCAAAGAAGAAGTGTACCAAGATTGGGGTACACAATCGGATACTAGTGGCAACCTATTAGAACAAACGTTCATGCCATCAGAACAACCAAGAATTACGGGCGCCTATATCCGTTTGGCGGGTGTTGATTTGCAAATTGTCTCAAAATTTGATTCAACGGTTATCGTAGGAACCAAAGGTTCCATGATGTTTTCAAACAAAACCTTTGTTGGAGATGGCGGTAAATTTGATTGGTCTGTGGCCGGGATGCCAGAAACTTTCATTGAATTAAGTAAATACAATTTCAATGTCATCTCTGCTAAATTTAGTGCAGAAGATGTAAAAATGAACTCCCCCAATTATTTAGACAAATCAATTAAAGGCGTTTTTGAATTTAAAAGTACAAAACATAAAAGAAAAAGAGACATTGAATACCCAAGGTTTATGTCCTATAACAGTGATGTAACCATCAAAAATATTGGCGAAAACATCAAATACAAAGGAGGTTTTTCATTAAATGGCAACAAAGTATACAGTTCAAGTCTTGACGAAAACCCTGCTTTAATAGAAGTATTTGAGGACAATAAACTTAAATTCAAAGCATTAGCGAAACTTTTTGTACTAGGCGACAGTCTTCTCACATCCGACTTAGTATCAATTGCCATTTACCAAAAAGACGACTCTATTACCCACCAAGGCGTTTCGTTTCATTATGATAAACCTACCCACTTACTCAAACTTATCAAAGACAAATATGGCTTTAGGCATACGCCCTATATAGATTCATACCATGGATTAGAAATTACCTGCGACATGTTAAGTTGGAACTTACAATCCAAAAAAATGGATTTTGACATGATTACGGCTAAAAACAATAATCCGGCCTTGTTTGAATCAGGTGAATATTTCCAACACGATATATTTGATAAATTAAAAGGTTTATATCCTTTTCATCCCTTGATTATGATTATGTCTTATGCAAAAGAAAAAGACACCGACATTTTCAATATCGATGATTTAATTTTAGCCTATAAAGTGCAGGCTGGCGCCTCAAAAGGAGCGATGAAAGAACTTGTAAAAAAAGGCTTTATCACCTACAATAGCAATAATGGAGAAGTAAAAATCAAAGAAAAAGCATGGCATTATTTCAAATCAAACAAAGGGAAAAAAGACTATGATGAACTTCAAGTAAAATCTGTTGGCCCTGCTGGAACCAATGCTTCTTTAGACCTTGAAAACAATATCCTAACCGTAAGAGGAGTTGATAAACTGTTTTTAAGTAAGAAACTTAATGTATATGTGCTTCCTAAAACAAAAGAAATAAATATTTTACAAAAAAGAGACATGGTATTTACAGGCCAAGTATTTTCAGGTCACTTTTTGTTTCAAGGAAGAGAATTCCGTTTCGATTATGATAGTTTCTTTGTAGAAATGCAAAACTTAGATTCCTTAAAATTATTGATTGATACCAAAGATTTAGATGAAAAAGGAAACACAAAAGTAGCGCAACTTTCGAGTCAAATTGAATCTACATCAGGAACCTTGTTTATCAACCAACACAATAACAAGTCAGGCAAAAAAGAAATGCCAGAATACCCAATGTTTAAATCAAACCAAGGATCATCGGTATACTATAACTCTCCACAAACGTTAGGAGGAGTATATGAAAAACGAATTTCATTTGAAGTTCCACCATTCATGGTCGACAGCTTAAACTCCAATGTGGCCAATGGTATCGCCTTTCACGGCACCATGCACTCTGATGGCATATTTCCAGACTTCCAAGAAATACTAACAGTAATGCCCGACATGTCGCTTGGTTATGTTAGAAAAACACCCAAAGGAGGATTTCCTCTTTACAAAGGGAAAGGAAAATACAATGGGGAAATCACCCTCAACAACTCTGGATTAAGGGGACATGGTACAATCAATTACATGTCAACCACTTTAAAATCAGAAGATTTTGTCTATTTCCCTGATTCTGTCTATTCTGTAGGTACCCACTGCGAGATCAAAGAGGGCAAGTATAATGATGTATTTTATCCTGATTTAGACATAGAACAACATGACATGAAGTGGCATGTGTACAAAGACACCATGATTGTAGCCAATTTTAAAAATGCTTTTAATTTATATAAAAAATCAGTTCAATTAGATGGGCGAGTATTAATCTTAAAAGACGGTTTATGGGGAGATGGAACCGTTAGCACAAGAGGTTCTCATACAACATCTCAAATGGTTAGGTTTGAAGACCAACAATACAATGCGACAGAAGCATTTTTTACAGTAGAATCTAATGACCCAAGTAAGCCTGCCCTTAGAGCAGCCAACGTGAAATTACACTTTGATTTCAAAGCCAAACACGCCTATTTTAGTCCAGAAATAGAAGGCTACCCAAGTAACGAATTCCCATTCTTAAAGTACAAAACCTCAATGAATGGTGGAGACTGGGATTTAGAGAAACAAATGATTAACTTTAAAATGCCTGAAAATGGCAATTTTAAAAAATCATATTTTAGAAGTTATGCAACAGACCAAGATTCACTTTATTTTAATGCAAAAAATGCCGTATATGACATTAAAAATTTAACATTAAACATCAATGGTGTTCCAGAAATAAGGGTTACCGATGCTACCATATTCCCATTCAAAGAAGAAGTGTCTATCAAAGCAAGTACAAAGTTGCAACCTTTAGTAAATGCAAAAATTGAAATGGATACAACTACCAAGTATCATAAACTTCATTCAGGAAACATACGCATCACCTCTAGAAGTGAGTTTTTAGGAGATGCCATTTATGATTATGTAAATGGAAGCAATGATACCATGAAAATAAAAATGGCACCATTTAAATTTGAAGAATTTGAAAGTAATAAAGGCATTGAAAAACATACCACTTCCAAATCAAGCATAAGGCCACAAGACACCTTTTTACTCGCGCCAAGAATATTTTACAAAGGAGACATTAAATTAAAAGCAAATGAAAAACATCTAACGCTAGATGGTTTTGTTAAGCTAAAATTGAAAGGATTTAAGACCTCAGAAGAATGGATTAAATATGATTATTTCTTACATAAAGATAGTATAGAGGTAAAAATTGACAAATTAATGTACGACGAACAAACACCTTTAACAACAGGCATTTGTATCACCGATGGGCATTATAAGCTCTACCCAACTTTCCTATCCAGAAAAAGACATTCTATTGACTTACAAATATTTGAAGCCCATGGCAGTAAATTAAGAATTAAAAACAACAATGAATTTACCATTGGTACAGATGAAAAATATACAGGGGAAA
>JBEAZU010000114.1:0-5733 GCA_041169945.1 Bacteroidota bacterium | reverse complement strand
AAGCTTCTGGGTTTTCAACACTAAGTTTGTAGTCTTCTTTGTATTGTTCGAAAGAATTAATTCTTACTGCCATAAATAGATATTGTTACTTTGTTTTCTTATTTCAACCTTCTAATGTAGGCAAAATATTTTTTTATGACAACTTTTTTAATTTTGAATGACACATATTTTCTGATAATTTGTGGTGTGGTTTTTAAATGAACGGATTTAAAACAAAAAGCGTCTCGATTTTAGGTCGAGACGCTTTTGATTGCATTGATATTTGTAATTATCTTACATATACTTTTCTAGTAATTACCTCATTATTTAAATTCACTTTTACTACATAAATGCCTGCACTTAGGGTATCCACTTTAATGATTGATGATTGATCAGTTAAGTTTTGAGCGATCAGCACTTCACCTTGAAGGTTTAATACCTCCGCAGTTGCGGTTGCTATTGGTAGATTTAAAATTATTTCTTTTTGGTCATTGGCATAAATTTGAGCACCATTTGTTTTTACTTCGTTTTCATCGATGCCTGTAACATCGGTTCCCGCAAATATTCCAATATTTGATACGTAAGCATAATCCACAATCGTGATTGAGCCTTGGCTTTTGTTGACATTCATTCTAACCCAAGCATATTTTACATCGTTGGTGCCAACAATTCTTAGCCCTACATATTTGTCTGTTTTATTGGGCCACATTGAACCAAATCCACCATTATTAGGATCAGGATTTTTGTCTCCTCTCATTACCAAAGCCAAATAATCCCAAGTGGCTGAATTTCCATCTATTAAGGTTGCTTCATCAATAGGTGTTGGGTAGTTGCCATTAAAATCTTCGCTGGCTGGTACATATTTTGAATTCACAAAATCTACACCTTTTTGTACCGTGGTAGCATAAAATGAAGCATATGAAAATTGATTTCCGGGAAATGAACCTACAATTTTAAAATCGGTCACATTGTTGCCATCAATGTCTATGATTAAACTATCTGAGCCTAGTGTTGAAGAGGTGGTAATTGTTTTATTAACTGAAACGGTAGTCACTGTTTGTGCATCTGCTTGCTGTGCCCCAATGGCTAATGCTCCTGCAGCTAAAGAATAGGCTTTTAGTTTGTTTTTGGTAGAAGTATCCATAATAGTAATGTTTAAAAGGTGTGATTTCGTTTTCTTTCAAATATGATTGCAATCCTTAATTCGTAAGCAAAAATAAGTATTATATTTTATTATATCATACTTTTGTAAGAAATTTATTTAAAATAATCAATATAAGTTCACCTTTTGAAACTACCAACTTGGTTTATGGTTTCGATAAAGGTTTTTATCAATTGCGGCAGTCATTTTATCAACGGCCATTCCTTGTTCTGTAAACGCGGCTACTTGTTCAGCAATTTGTAAGGGATTATTGATAAGGTCAGCATAATTGATGTAAATCACTTCAATATTGGGTTGTCTTTCTAGCCAAATTTTAATTTTTGACACTTGATCGGTCAAGGTTTTGCCAAGCATTACCGGATAGCCGTCTTTGGCGGATTTGCCGAGCATTTTTTGTTGTGACATCAACACTTCATTGATGTCTCTTTCCATAAATATTACCTTGTAAGTGTTTTCAGGTGGCATATACTGCAATAAATGCGAAATAATTTTAATTGTTTTTCCATTGATGTCTTTAAGCCAATCTGCTTTTTTAGCCATATTTTTTACTGCTTCAAATTCTAGGTAACCTTTAGGGTTTGATTCATCTGGCGTTCTTAGTCCATCCGTAAGAATATCTGCACCCCCTAAGTCGAGCATTTGCATCATGGCCGAGGTGCCCGAACGCGGTAAACCACTCACAATAATATTAGGTTTTATTAATGTAGTAGAAACATATTCTTGGTGCCATTTTACCTTGTCCATTTGATTCGATTCTTTGTACAATTTAATAAGCCATTGATGGGCCATCATCAAACCCGGTGATTGAGAAATGGCCACATTAAATGCATTTATGGCATAGCTTGTTTCTCCTTGAAATGCCAATGCTTCCCCTAAACAATAGTGGGCTCCTGGATTATGGTAAATTAATTCTGTTGTTCTTAAAAGGTTATCGATGGCTAGGGGATAATCTTGTATTTTTAAGTAACATCTTCCTAAACCAAAATAGGCAATTGAATTTTCATTGTCAAAGTGTATGGTGTTTTCAAATGCTTCAATAGCCTTCGCCACATTGTCTAATAACAAATATATATGTGCTATTTCTAGGCATAAATTGGGATTGCCTACATTGCTTTCATATAATTGTTGAAATATTGCGATGGCATCATGGTATCTTTTTTCACCTACAAGAATTCTGCCTTCAATCATTGCAAATGAGTCTGTATACGCTGTATTGGAGGATTTTATTTTATTGATCAATACCCGTCCTTCTTTATGTTTACCCATTTTATTTAAACAGGTCAACAAATACTTACTGAAACGTATATCTGATGGGTTATCGTGTTGTAGTTTTGTGATGATCTTGTAGGCTTCCTCATAATTATGAATAGATAAATACGATTTTACCAAATTAAATTGCGCTTCTTTCACGGCATGTTCGGCTCCTTTATTTTTTTCTTCTCCAGGATTTTCAATATACCCGAGTTCTATTAATTGCTGCATTGCCGCTTGGGCTTCCCATGGATCTTCTTGTAAATCTTCTGGATGCATACCACAATTGCCGGCCACTTTTTCCCAACTTTCTATAAATGATGGTGTAATGGTTTCTTTAAAGGCAGCAGTCAATACTTTTCCATCCATGTCTTTGCCAACAGGCAAGCCTAATAATGTTAAAATGGTAGGGCATATATCGAGTAAGGTACTTCCATATATGCTTTCACCAGCTTTAATGCCAGGGCCATTCATGCACAAAATTCCAAATGGTCTATGTTCTACTGTTGGACCTGAATGTTCTTTGGGAATATATTTTGGCCTTAAATGATCTGAATAAAACCCATGATCTGACATTATAATAACGGTAGTGTCTTCCCCGGCGAGTGCTAAGGTACGTTCAAGCATCATGTCATGAAATTTGTAAATTCCGGTGACAACATGTTTGTAGTTTTCATACAATTGATCATCCAATTCAGGTACAATTTTGGGAGGATGAAATTTCATGAATAAATGTGAAAAATGGTCAATACTATCATAATAGATAGCCATAAATTCCCATTCTTCATTTTCCATTAACCAAGTAGCTGCGGCATGCATGGTGGCTACTTCTGCCAACATCACCGCTAAATCAGAAGCATATTTGTCTTTCGTAAAATCTAACTGAAGTAAATTGGGAATAAAAGGTAAAAGATGTTGTTCGGTAAGCTCTTTAGGATGAATACGTAATTCTTCCATTTTTTTTGCCAATCGTTCGGGGTAAACGGTACCTGGGCGTAATGGCCAAGGCTCGTCAATTTTTCCTTCCGTTAAGGGGTATAAATTGGAGATCATGGTACCATTGATAGGTTCTACAGGGTTGGAAGGCCACCAACCCACTACATTAGATTTAATATCATTCTGTGTAAGGATATTCCATACCGCTTTTACTTTTCTAGCAGTACTGCGAATAGGCCTGATGCCGCCAGTTTCATTATTGGGTTCAACAAAACCTAATACACCGTGTTTGTGGGGTAACATACCTGTGGCAATAGAAGTCCATAAAATTGGAGAGGCAGGAGGTTCTAAGGTTGCAATATTCCCCCTTATGCCACCATTGATAAATTTTTCAAGGGTTGGCAATTCATGGTTTTTGATGAGTTTATCAATAATAATCCAATCTGCAGCATCCCATCCTATCAATAATACTTTTTTAGCCAAACGAGTATCCATAAGCTTTAGTTGGTTTTGTGGTCAGCTTCCTGTTTTGATTTCTGTATTTGCGCTTTTTTATCGCGCCAAGCTATTAAGCCAACAGCACCCAGTGCAAGTAACCCTAAGGATCCTCTCTCTGATACTGCCTCCAATTTTTCGATTTGTTTGGGTTTCTCACTTTTCATCAGCATCACCATTTAAAATATTAACGTGTTTTGATGTTGTCATTTACAATAGATACGAATCATCAGTAAAATTAGTTATTTATTTCAAATACTTTCTTTATTATTATAAAATATAATTATTACATTTGCATTTCTTTTATATACTTTCATTATAATGTGTTTTTTCACCTTTTTTATTTCGATAATTTAATTCCTAAATACATTACCCAAATGTTTAATTCTTCTAACACTATATTTATGACTAATTTTCAGGTAAAAAAAACCTTTTTCAAACAGGCTGTTCGTGTCGGGGTAATTGTTTTGATGTTTCATTTTCAACTGGAAGCTCAAACGACAATTTGGTCAGAAGATTTTTCCAATTGTGCAAATGGCACTGCTGTGGAATCGGGTGGTTGTGGATGGGCGACGTATGCCATCACAGCCAGTGCTCACAATTATTTTGGTGTAACCAATGATGTTGCCTACAGGATTAATGCTAACAATAATTTAACGGTTTATGGTGACCCTGCAGGTGCCGCTGCAGTATACTCCTATGATAAATACCAAGCAACAAATGAGGTAGCATATTATGCAACAAAAATAAATGCAAGTGCATATTCAGCCTTAAAATTAAATTTTAAATGGAAATGTGTAGGAGAAGGGACCACTAGTGATGACCATGGTGCGGTCTGTTATTCTGCTGATGGCACTACCTGGACTGATTTGACCAGCAGTTTGTACAACCAAAATACGACTCAAACAGTTACTAATTTATCCATTTCTACCTTAGATTTAACGCAATTTTACATTGGGGTAAGATGGGTTTGTGATAATGATGTAGATGGCATGCCTCCTATTGTTATTGATGATATGTCCATTACTGGAACAATAGCCTTGCCAATAACTTTAATTGGTTTTAAAGCTACATTTTTAAATAAAGAGAAAGTTGTTTTAGATTGGGAAACAGTAATGGAAACAGATCTACAAGGTTTTATATTGGAAAGAAGTTTTGATGCTTTAAGTTTTCAACCGATTGGCTATATTGACCACAAAACTAATATGAATCAAAATTCAACCTATTCATTTGTAGATTCCACTTTTAGTTGTAATCACTGTAAAGTTTTGTATTATCGTTTAAAACAAATTGATTTGGATAACAATTTTACTTATTCAAAAGTATTAGATGTTAAATTAATCAATAATTTCGAACCTCAAATTATTGTAATGCAAAATCCTACAATCAATGGAAACAGCATTGGTTTTAGGCTTTACGATTTTACCCCAAATGAAGAAATTTTCATTGAAGTTTATGATGTATTTGGTACCAATATTTTGTCAACAAGCATAGAAACAGGTTTGTTAAACTATACTTCATGTTTACTTTCCAACAATTTTTCATCAGGGGTGTATTTTGTTTCCTTTTACTCAAAAGAGCATGTTTTCACTAAAAAAATATTGGTTGACTAAACATTTTTTTCATTTTTGGTGTATATATACTTAATAAATTGATATATTTAAATTATAGTCGCCATTTTTAGCCTGTTTTAATCAAGTATTGGATTTGTAAATGCTGTAATTTATGACAAGTTTTATGTATAAAATATTCAAATTGATATGTAGCATGAGGTTCACCCAGCCATTGTGGGTGTCATTTTCCTTATTTTTTTTATTAGGAGTGCATTTATCAAAAGCTCAAACTACCATTTGGTCAGAAAATTTTGAGGGATGTACAAATAATGCTGCTATTGAATCGGCGAGTTGTGG
>JBEAZU010000113.1:0-3748 GCA_041169945.1 Bacteroidota bacterium | reverse complement strand
TCTGTATACTTTGTGTCATCTGTATTTCTATTTTTGTCGAGTCTTACATAATCAATATGCCAATTATCCCAAGCGCCTGATTGGTTACCAAATGATTGGAATTTGAACTGGCTTCCATTGTACATTAAACTGTCGGGTATGTTAATGAATACGAGATGAAATGCGGTAGGGTCTAGTATGTTGTCATGTGGCACGTAGGTCCAAATCTTAACCCAGGTTTGCGAAATTTTAGTTTTTAAAAATACGGAGATAGAATCTGTTTGGGCAGAATCTGGCAATTCAACCAAACCTCCAGCTTGCCAAAAAAAACTTAAGTATACATTGTCTTTGGCTGTTAAATTACCCAAATTGATTGGTTTGGAAACCAATTGGTCACATGCTCCATAAGCAAAACTATTGTTAAAATTATATGGCGCACCTGTAGAATCAATGCCATCAAATGTAGCGACGTTTGGTGTAGGAGCATTGATGGCATTGGTATTGTTGATGGTGACACCACTTGAAAACCATAAATTGGTGTTGATGTTAGTTTGCTTAGTGGTGAAGTCATCAACAAAAGGTAAAGCGATGTTTCCTATAGAGGAATCGGTTGAAGAGCTATTTTTAGTCAATTTTAAGTAATCAATATTCCAAGCATCTTGTACACCATTTAATAAACCTACTGCTTGAAGTTTAAATTTAAAACCATTGAATAATAACGAATCCACAATTTTAATGGAGGTGAATTTGAAATTATCCTTCATTTTATAGGCTGACTTTAAAACAGATGCCTTCACCCAAACCTTTGTGGTGGGAGATAAAAACGAAACAATCAAAGAGTCAAATTTTATTGAATCTGGCGCATCAAGATTGCCACCAGCTTGCCAATAAAAACTTAAGTAAGTATCGGTGCTTGCTAATAGGTTAATAGGTTTTGAGATTAGTGAATCTGTAGTGCCATAAATTGTATCATTTGCATATTTTTTTCCACTAGAATTAAAACAATCGAGTGTGATAACATTTGATTTAAAGAAGCAATATCCTGCAGTATCTGAAATAGAAATATTAGGGTTAAATTCCCATAAGTTTAAATCTAAACTTGAAGCATTGTCAAAATTGTCTGCAAAAGGTAAGTTAACGGTGTCTCCAAAGTTATGAGTCCTTAGGGGTACTGTTTGCTGAAGCATACCTCTCTTGCGACTAGCTGATTTTTCAGCATCAGTGATATTGCTTTTCGAATACCTCAAAGGACTAACACTGGCTTGAGCATAAGCTAGCTGTGTTATACCTAGATACAGTATACTTAACAATATGATATTAACGATTTTCTTCATCTATGCTTGGTGTTTCTGGAGCTTTGCCCGATACCCATAAGTCGATATATTCACCTGCTTTAATTTGTTTTCCTGGCTCTGGAGCAGGTTTTTGTTTGATAATAGTCCCTACTGTTTCTTTCGATTTTTCGTCATATATCACAGAGCCTTTTTCTACTCCCAAGCCATTGATAACGAGTAGGGCTTCGTCTAAAGGCATTTTAATTAAAGATGGAATATCTACCACAATGTCGCCAGAACCATTTCCTACAATTAAGTCAATTCTTGTTCCTTTACTTACGGAAGCGCCAGGCGCAATTTCTTTGCCATTCACCATTTGTTTTAACACGGCATTCTCTGCATAATGCGGAGAATATTCTATTTTACCCAAGACCAAACCATAACTTTGAATCACCATTTGTGCATTCAATATGGAAGCGTCTACTAACCTAGGCATTTTTACTTGTGGCGGATTAATAGCCCTTATAGTCAGGTATAATTTTCTGTCTTCCTTTACTTTAGAGCCTGGTTTAGGGTATTGAGACATTACCGTAAGTGGCTTTATTTTAGGGTCATAAGTAGAATCATTGATTTGATAACGCAAATCTTTTGAATCTAAAAAATCTTCAAGTTCATCAATTTTCATCCCCGTTAAATCAGGAACGGTTACAGACTCTCCATGATTGGTGGTATAAGGCAGGTATACATAAAAAAAGAACAAGATTATGGCAAGAAACAATCCTATGATAATTCCAATGTGTGCCAATACTTCTTTTCTCGAATTTACTTTATTAAACATTCTTGTAATTAATTTTTGTTTGATAAATTATTAATTGAAATACAAAATCATGATTAGTTAAACTCACAACGTAATTTTATTATCATATAATATATACTACGTGGAGAAACTTATTAGACTTTCAATTGATTTTTTGCCAATCGTTTGGCCCCAAAATCCAAAATGGCATCAATGAAATCATAAGGCTTGTAATGATTGATGGCACATTGATGGAAAATACAAGTGGCTGGCGTCATTCCTGGCAATGAATTGATTTCAATAATGATGGTTTCTACTTTTCCATCTGCAAATATTCTTACGAAAGCATCAATCCTACAATAGCCTTGTACATTTAATATTTTAGCTACTTTTTCTAATTCAGTCCTAACTTTAAGGCTAATTTGCTTTTGTTCGTTTTCGTCTTTGGCAAACCTTGAGGGGGTGATGTTTTGACCTTCTCCTGCTAGAAATTTTTCTTCAAGTGACAATACTTCACCTGAGGCTAATGTTTCAGAAGGTTCAAATATTTCATACGCGATGTTTCCTGTGGCATCAAATTTAGTAAGCATGCCGCCGGTAACTTCTAAGAAATGTGTGGCATTGCCCTTGCTTATTAAATCTTCAATAAGGTAAGTACTTTTGAGCGGAAATTCTTCTTTGTATTTTAATTTTAATGTTTGAGCATCGTTTGAATTGATTTCATCTTCTGATCTGAATATCAAGTTTGTAAAGGCAATCAATTCAACCCTGTTGTGAATTTTTTTCACCGCAGAACTACAGCCATCATCCGATGGTTTTGCAATGAAGGGGTAGTTGAAATGTTGTTCAATTTCATCAATCAGGGTTTGTGGTTTTTCAAACCATTCTTCCGCCCTAACCAAACGATGATTGGCAACCAGCACCCCGTTTTCTCTTAATATTTTATTGGTTTCGTATTTGTTGATGGTAGTTTGAGAACTTGCTATCCCAGAACCATTGTAGGGTAAATTAATTTTTTCAAGTGCGGCTTGTAAAGCGCCATCTTCTCCTGGTCGGCCATGCAATGCAATAAATACGCGATCTACTTTTTCGGCTAATGCAGCGAAGGAAATAGGTACTGGGTACAATAAATTATTAGTGACATATTTCTCCGTAATGGAAGAAGCTTCTTGCATGATTTTTTTAATGATAGGATGTTTGGGTTCAGTATTGCCAAGCATTACCTTTTCCTTGATGTCGTCCGCATTGTCTTTTAACATCACATTTACAGGGATTTCATACATTTCAAAGGCATCATCACTGCCCGTTAAAAATATCGGAATCGCTTCATATTTACTTGAAGAGGATAATTTTTCATAAATATTTCTGCCGCTTTCAACGGAGATATGTCTTTCAGAGGAATATCCGCCCATGATTACCGCCACTTTAATTTTTTTGGTATCAAGGCTTTTGAGGTGTGCAATCGTAGCATCCAATTGGTTTAACAATTGATGGATACTGAGCGATTTTTTACCTGTTTTAATTCTCTCCGCTAAAGAGGTACGAATAATATACGTCAAAAACTGAGATGGATTTAAACCAATTTCTGCTGCCTGATGGAAGAAGAAAGAGGAGGGAAGCATCCCTGAAGTGGTGTTAGGGTCATTTAAAAATACTTCGCCTTTGTCGGTATAAAAACCATCTAAACGGGCATATACAT
>JBEAZU010000112.1:0-6305 GCA_041169945.1 Bacteroidota bacterium | reverse complement strand
AAAAAGAATTAACGAGGAAATACTGCATCATCAAAAAGCGGATTACGGAAAAAGGATTATCCTTACACTTTCTCAAAAGCTAACACAATTATATGGTAAAGGTTGGAGTAAAAGACATTTGTTGTATTGTGTGAAATTTGCAGGTATATTTTCTGATGAAGCAATTGTGCACACACTGTGTGCACAATTGACATGGAGTCATATAAAGTTAATAGTTGGTATTGAAAATGAAGTTAAAAGAGAATTTTTTATCGAATTTACCCAATTAGAACGTTGGTCAGTACGAACGCTCGAAGATAAAATTGATTCGATGTTATTTGAAAGAACAGCTATTTCAAAAAAGCCAGATGAATTAATCAAAACAGAATTAGCAAAATTAAAAAATGAGCAAATAAACCAGAAAGTAGTACAGCGTATTGTGTACTGAGTACTGATAAAATTAACCCTGTACTTTGTACTTTGTACGCTGTACTTAAGACCCAAAAACATGAAAATAGTTGACCACATTAAAAATTCAAAACAAACACTTTTTTCCCTTGAAGTGTTACCTCCTCTAAAAGGAGAAGATATCAATTCCCTATTTGGTGCTATTGAGCCTTTGATGGAATTTAAACCGCCATTTATTGACGTTACTTACCACAGGGAAGAGTACGTGTACAGAAAGCGTGAAAACAACCTCTTAGAAAAAGTATCTACCCGTAAACGACCAGGAACCGTTGGGATTTGTGCGGCCATCATGAATAAGTTTAGTGTAGATGCCGTTCCTCATATTATTTGTGGTGGATTCTCTAAAGAAGAAACGGAAAATGCCTTGATAGATTTAAAGTTCTTAGGTATCGATAATGTATTGGCTTTAAGAGGTGATGCCATAAAATCTGAAGGCACTTTTATTCCTGAAAAAGATGGCAATGCTTATGCGACTGATTTAGTGAAACAAATTGCGGAAATGAATACTGGTAAATACCAATACGACGATTTAGCCATGGCTAAAACTGACTTTTGTATTGGCGTTGCTGCTTATCCTGAAAAACATTTTGAGTCACCCAACCTTAAAACAGACATCGCTTTTTTAAAGAAAAAAATCGAATTGGGGGCAGAATACATTGTAACGCAAATGTTTTTTGATAACCAAAAGTTTTTTGAGTTTGTGGAGATTTGTAAAAATGAAGGCATCAATGTGCCAATCATACCAGGCTTAAAGCCATTAACCACTAAAAAACAATTGACGGTATTGCCGAGTTTGTTCCATATCGATTTGCCAGAAACCTTGGTTGATGCCATTACGAATTGCAAAGATAACGAGCAAGTGAAACAAGTGGGAGTGGAGTGGTGTATTGAGCAGTCTAAAGAGTTAAAGGCTAAAGGTATACCTGTATTGCATTATTATACCATGGGCAAATCAGATTCAACCTTAAAAATTGCCAAGGCTGTATTTTAGTCCTTTACATGTGCAGTCTGTTACAATGTATTACAGACTGTACATGAGTTGGTGATTTAAATACTAATTGATAATACGCTTTTTGAAATGTAATAAAGTAGTTGCAGTGTTTGTTTTAGACGCCTTATTTTTCCATTTATTAAATGTGTGTTTTTGGGTTTTCAGCGGCATGATTTTATTGTTTTTTTTGTTTGTACTGAATTTTAACAGGGCAAACGCATAAAAAAAATAACTAAAAGGCCTCATCCCAATCCTCTCCAATAGGAGAGGGTGCTGTCCATTTATCATAGCTTTGTGATTAATTCATAGAAATCAGTACGTTTTCAATAAAATATTTTGATTTTATCGGGCTCTAAAGCCCTTCTCCTTTATAACTGAGCACGAGCGTGCGAAAGTGACGAGTGTAGCGCTGGGTTTGGGATGAGGCCTTTTATGTCGCGTTTTCAGTCTAATAATTATAATGCGTTTGCCCTGTGAATTTTAATCAATATGATGGTATATAATATTATTATATTTATATTGCGAATTATAAACAATATTTAACACATAATAATTTAAACAAATTTAAAATGAAAAAAACAGGTCTTTTAGTTTCAATGCTTGCCCTTACCTTGTTATTTGGATGTAAAAAAAAGGAAAGTGATCCAGTTCCTTCTAAAAACTTTGCTCAAATTACAACTTTGAATAAATTGTCAGGAGATTTATCAACAGAAAAATATGAGTACAATAGCTTAAATCAAATTAATTCTATCGTTGAAGGTACTAGTAAAAAGGTTTTTACTTATAACCTTGATGGTACTTTAAATACTATTCAGAATTCTAATGCTGGAGTTGTGGGCAATTTAACAACACTTACGTACGGCTCAAATGGTTTGGTTGCTAAAGTTGTGGTAACCAATGGCGGTTACACTTCTGAAACTATTAATTATGAATATGCTGGAAATGCTTTAGTGAAAGCAATTTCTGGTTATGATACGACAACTTTTACTACAGGTTCTCCAGTATTGAGAGTTGATTCATATAATTACTATTATCGTACCAATTCAAGTGGTAAAGATAGTACATACTTAACCTTCGATGCAGACAATAATGTTGTAAAAGAAGAGCGTATGTTTAATTATACTAATTCAGTGAAACAACGTATTAACGGTAAATATACAAGTAGAGTAGTTGCATATTCTACTGTTGTTGCAGCCGGTAGTACCCCTAAAACGCATTACTCTACCTCAGAAAATCCTAACGGTCCTAACAAAAGAGGAAATATCTTAAATGAAACGTATTATGCTTATGTAAACAACAAAGATGCTGGTAAAGCGGTTGTTTCTTCTTCAATGAATACCTTCAATTATAACGTTGTAAACAATGTTATCAAAAGTATGGATATAATCTCAATTGATTATACTTTAAATTCAGCTGATTTGACTTCTTATGAATCAGACATGAGTAACAAAACTATGTATTTTGATTATAAATAAATTTCTTAATCTAATTTTATTATCGTTAGATTGAATTTAAACCTCTGTTTGTTTATAATGTTAATTATAAATAAACAGAGGTTTTTAAGTTTTAAGCTTTATTTGATGGTATACCAAGGAAGCTGATATTGATATAGTTTAGTGAGTTTATTTTTGGGATAGGTAGGGTTTACCTAGCAGTGTCGATATTGCAGAATTTGCTAAATACCACAAAAATTACATTCACATTAATACCAGTTTAATTGTTATTCTCTTATTTAAATGGACTAGTGGCGTAATTTTGTATGAAATAAGCAAACAAATTTGATGGTCTACAGTTATATTCTTTGTTACTTTGCATGGGAAGCGTAGGTTGGGGATAATAATAATAGGAAATAGCTAGGGTATTAATGGGAATTATTAGGTCACAAGGAATTAAAAATAGTATTGTTACTTATATTGGTATTGCCATTGGTTTTGTAAGTTTAACCATTTTGCAACCGATATTTTTAACAACAGAGGAGCTTGGTTTAACACGTATTTTACTTTCGGTGTCCTGTTTGATTTCAAGTTTCATCCCTTTGGGAATTGTAAATGTGATCACACGGTATTTTCCTAAATTTAAAGATCCGGCTAAAGGAAACCATGGTTTTTTAGGTTTTATTATGTTGTTTTTTTTGGCGGGCTCGTGTATTGCTGGCTTGTTATTGTATTTGTTTAAAGATATTTTTTACGAACAATACCATCAAGAATCACCTCTTTTTACAGAATTTTATCATTGGATATTGCCTTTTTCTATTTTGCTTGCAGTAGTTTCTATATTAAATACTTATTGCTATTCATTATATAAAACTTTTTTTGCGTCACTCATCAATGACATATTGGTGCGTATACTGTCTATTATTTTATTTAGTTTATACTTTTTAAAATGCATGCCATTGACCTATATGATTACTTGTTTTATTGGAATATATGGTGTTCAAACCCTCATATTACTCATTTTTATGTTTAAAAATAATGCATTGAACCTTAAAATTGACCTTGATTTTATCAAAGCGAATAACGTAAAAGAAATACTCCGATTTGCATTGGTATTTGCGCTTGCACCTGTAGCCAATTATGGGATTAAATTTTTGGATGGTATTATCATGGGGAAATATTTGCCTCTCTCTTTAGTGGGTATTTATGCTGTGATGACCTATATTCCTTCTTTCATTGAGGCGCCGTTGATTGCATTGGAAAAAATTGCGAATCCCAAAATTTCAGATGCCATTACGAGAAAAGATGACCAAGATTTACAAGATATCTATTATAAATCATGTAGGTTTATGATGACTATTGGTGGACTATTACTTTTAATGATTTATATCAATGCTGGATACTTGTTGCAATTGATGAATCCGGAGTACCGTATTGGTTTGAATGTAATTTATATCATAAGTTTGAGTACAACATTTAATTTATATACAGGTACAAATAATGCCATTGTTTATAATTCGAGTAATTATTTAGTGGGAACATTTTTGCTGCTGTTTATCATGGTGATTACCTTGGTTTTAAATGAGTACTTAATCCCAATTTGGGGGATAGAAGGGGCTGCAATGGCCACCACCATCGCCGGATTGTTGTTTAATTTCATTAAATTTATTTTTATATATATTAAATTTAATTTACAGCCTTACGACTTTAGAAATGTGAAAATTATACTGATTACATTGCTTTGTTTAGGCATTTGGATGTTGTTGCCAGAATGGGTAAATATGTATGTGAGCGCCATGTATAAAACGGTATTATTAGCGACGGTATACCTTGGATTGATTTATATAAGTAAATCAGTGAGGATTTCGGAGATTATGAAATAGTAAGCAATTAGAAAAACAAAACAATTTAAGGTACATATCCTCGCCAACAAGCCACAGTGCAACTGTTGAAGCCTTTGTAGTATCAGGCTTTCTTGCCCGTTCCGAAGGTGGGTGAGGGTGAGGAAAAGGAGGTTGAAGCTTAAAATACAAAAGTACGATGACAATTGATCCCGAATTTAAAAAAGCATTGCAAAATTTGCCTTCAGTCGAAAAAGATAAACTTATTCTTCGTCTGCTTAAGCATAATTTGAATTTGGCAAACAGGCTTCGCTTCGAATTGGTCGATACCGAAACGATGGAGGAAAAACGTGCGTCACTCCAAAATGAGATTGAAAAAAGTATTCGATTTGCCACGGAACGTTATTATTCGCCAGGGTATTTATTGATGGATCTTCGCGGTATGAGTGGCATGATCAACGAGCATGTCGCCATTACCAAAGATAAATATGGGGAAATATGCCTGACTTGCTTCATGCTAAAAAACCTACTCCAATTAAATAATGAACGTATCGCTACCGAAAATTTTGGCAAAGCTTATACTTTTTGCATTTACATCATCGCCAAAATGTTTAAAATATTTTTGCTTATCCAAAAGCAACACGAAGACCTGCACCTTGAATTCAGAGAGGATATTGAGGCCATTGGTCATTTAGTTGGCAATAATCACCATTTAATGAAAGTGGCTATCAATAATGGATTGGATGTCAATTGGCTGATCCATTTCGAAATTCCATACAACATAGCCGATATTCACAAAGAGCTGCGTAGTAGGGGATACTTGAAATAGATAGGGCTTGCTGAAAAACTTGCTTACTTATTAATCTTTACTTTCATGCTAAATTTGTCAATTTCCCCTTGATGAAAAAGTAACGAACGAAAATCAAGACTCCGCCATGGCGGACATTTGTATAAAAAATGCTACGAATTTGCGCCATTACGCTGAAACAAAACAAACTCGCCCCCCAATCTGTTGGAAATACAAAATAATAGAGTGGCTCAAACAGTGTTTTGTTTTTAATCGCTTTCCCGAGAATATCGGGATCACGTATTTTTTATAAGGTCGAATGCAAGACAATTCAACGATTGCAGATGAAATGCTTGCATTTACCAAAACAGGAATAGCTTTTGAAAAAGGTGCTAACTTGATAAAACTAGGTGTTTGAGTTGAGGGAGTAAGTTTTGCTAACCAGTAGCGAAAATTATGGCATTTAATATCCTGCTCCAAACAAAACGCTGCCTGTGATAAAGTGGTTGCTTGAAACTTTGCAACCATATCTTCCCAATACTGTTCTCTTGTCATATCTCTTTTTGACAAAGGTCAAACCATTTTTAGGCTATTGCAATATGGAGTTGCTCGGTGGGATACTCCGATTTAAGCAAAAAACTTGAGGTTGCATTAGCCACAATTGTTGAGCTTAGGGAAGAAATACGGGTATTAAAAGCTGGGAAAAACAGTAATAATAGTTCCATTCCACCATCTACAGATATAAAACGAGTTTCAAGAAGCTTAAGAGAAAAATCAGATAAAAAACCAGGAGGTCAATTTGATCA
>JBEAZU010000111.1:0-2768 GCA_041169945.1 Bacteroidota bacterium | reverse complement strand
ACAGCGCGTATTTAGAAATACAATACGATCCACCATTCACATAAGGCATAATGCTAGCGGTAGAGCAAATATTAAAGATATAGCCCTCTTGCAAAGCAATCATATCATTGATCAAACTTCTAGTTAGGTGGTAAGCGCTGTACAAATTGGTATTGATCATATTTTCAAGTACCCCTTCTGCTTCCGAATGAATTTGACCTGGCGCAAAAAAACCAGTATTATTAACCAATACATCCACCTTTCGGTGTAAGCTTTTGACAAATGTAGCGAAAGCGTTTACCCCCTCTTTGGTAGAAAGGTCGGCCGCCAAGGTATAAATTTTGGCTTCAGGTCTTAGTTCCAATAAATCTTCTTCGAGTAATTTTAAGCCAAATTCGCTCCTCGCACAACTTACAACATCAAAACCATGACGAATAAACTTATGAACAATCGCCTTGCCAATACCTCTACTGCCACCGGTTACCACTAATAATTTCTTTGAAGAAGGAGGCATATTACTTAAATGTTGACTAATGAATTGAAAACGTTTCATTTTGTCTAAGCACATCAATCACACATAGCACTTACGACGACCACTTAAACAAAATTTTATTTACAAATATAATCAATCAATGAGCATAATAAAGTTTTTGATTTGTAATTTAGCAGCTTAATTAAAATAATTACAATGATTGCGAATGCAGGCCACTTCTTGCTATTTCTTGCTAAGTTATTCAGTAACAGAGAGAAATTACGTGTTTATGCTCAATTAATCTTAGATGAATGTGTATTAATTGGGGTTGATTCAATCTTTATAGTAGTCATTATTTCTACTTTTATTGGAGGGGTTACCGCTATTCAAACGGCCCACAGCCTTACAAGCCCCTTTGTACCCCTATATATCATTGGCGTTATCTGTCGTGACATGACGGTTTTGGAGCTAGCTCCTACTTTTACGGGTGTCATATTAGCGGGTAAAATAGGCTCAAGTATCGCTGGAAATATTGGCACCATGCGTATCACCGAACAAATTGATGCCTTAGAAGTAATGGGTATCAATTCTGCTTCTTATTTGGTATTGCCAAAAATCATCGCCGGCATGATTATGTTCCCATTATTAACCATTGTGGCAGGTTTCTTATCCTTGTATGGCGGTTATTTGGCAAGTGTACTTACCGGAATTTTAAAAAGTGATGAATATGTATATGGAATAAGATTTCAATTTGAATCAGAAAACGTATTGTTTGCTTTAATCAAAGCACTCATCTTTGGCTTTTTAATCACGTCTATTTCTGCTTACCAAGGTTATATCACCAAAGGAGGATCATTGGAAGTAGGAAAAGCAAGTACCAATGCGGTAACCAATAGTTGTATTGCCGTGCTGATTGCCGACTATGTTGTTGCCCAACTCTTAATGAGCTAATCAAACCAGTATTTACGACCCATTCGAAAAGCCATTATGATTGAAATCACGAACATATCTAAGAGTTTTAAAACCAAACAAGTACTCATTGACGTAAGCGCCAAATTTGAAAAAGGGAAAACAAACCTGATTATTGGTGCCAGCGGAACTGGAAAAAGTGTACTTTTAAAAAACATTGTGGGCTTAATGCAACCCGACAATGGCTTTATTCAATACGATGGCAGAACTTTTAACGAAGGTGCTTCAGACATTGTAAAAAGCATTAGAAGAGAAATGGGGATGCTATTTCAAGGAAGCGCTCTTTTTGATTCCAAAAATGTGGAAGAAAACATCAAATTCCCTTTAGATTTATTAACCCAAACCACGGAAGAAGAAAAACTAGACAGGGTAAATTTTTGCCTGCAACGTGTGGGTTTAGAAAATGTAAACAAGCTTTACCCTTCAGAACTCTCGGGTGGTATGAAAAAAAGGGTAGGCATCGCTAGAGCCATAGTACTGAATCCCAAATACTTATTTTGTGACGAACCCAACTCTGGTTTAGACCCTCAAACCTCCATCAGAATTGACAACCTGATCAAAGAAATTACAGACGAATACAATACTACTACGGTAGTGGTTACCCATGACATGAACTCCGTGATGGAAATTGGCGAGAAAATTATGTTTATGTACAAGGGACGCAAACTTTGGGAAGGCGATAATGTATCTATCTTAAATTCTGGTGTGCTAGAACTCGACAATTTCATATTTGCCAACAAATTAATGAGAGATTTAAGGGCTAAAATGAGCTAATACTTTTCATCCTCTCTTTAGTAAATTTATGCTTGCCATCACTTAAACTTCGTGGAGCATTTTAGTGATGGCCTGTATGTTTAAAACAGCATTTTACTACTGTAGGACTTGCCCAATAAACTCAAAAGAGTTAATTGGCGTTTAAACTTTTTAAGCAATTTACATCTCACACCAATTTTAAAAGGGTTTAATGGCATGATATAATGCGTTAACGGGAACATCGATGCTTCAGGATGGTTTGCGCTACCTTGCTTATGTTGTAATATTTTTTTGTACGACTATGATTCAATCAAAAGAAAAAAAGCGAGTGCCAGCAACGCGATCCGCAGCAGAGGAAACACCCAAAGAAATTCAATATTAACATACAAATCCGTATCATCTGCGTGCCATTTACTTATTCTTTTAAAGCATAAATAACAACTGAACACAGAATGAGCAGATTATATTGATAAACGTTGATTATGCCTCTTTGTATCTTCTATTAATTCAAATAAAACCACAATTTAAATGCGTTTGACCAGATGTTAAATCGATTTTTTAGGAAAAATAAAATTCTAACTTAATTTTTCAATGG
>JBEAZU010000110.1:0-5516 GCA_041169945.1 Bacteroidota bacterium | reverse complement strand
TAGTACCTTCTTTACCCATTAAAGACCTGCCATAAAAGGCTACCCCGAGGTTTATTTGTTTTGGAGAAACGTGGTATTTATGTACCAAACGTCTAAAAGTATTGTCTAAAGCATTGGTATCCCCTTTAGCAGGCGCATATAATGGCGCATTAAAAGAAGCATTTTCACTCCAGCTACCATTATAATCATAACACATCATGTTAAAAAAATCCATGTAATCTTTCAACTTATCCCATTCAATGGCTTCATTTCTAACATCTTGCGCACCAAAAGCAGCTGTTAAAAGCATTTTTTGATTTACTTTAGTGCCATAAACATCTATCGAATCACGAATAGCCTTCATTAATAGGGTAAAATTTTCTTTATCGGCTGGCGTACCCTTATGTTCTGCATAACAAGGATATTCCCAGTCAATGTCTATCCCATCAAAACTATACCTGTGTAAAAGTAAGACACAGTTATGGGCAAAATTTGCTCTCCCTTTGGCCGTAGAAGCCATAACTGGAAAAGTTTCTGACAATGTCCAACCACCAATCGACACCATTACTTTTGCGCCAGCCACGTGTGCCAAATCAATTAAAGACGTATTGGGGAAATAAGCAGGTTGAATTGGATCATTGTAATCGTATTTACCTCTCAGCAAAATTGAATCGGCCCAAGCATCCGTTCCCCACAAGTTCCCGTCTTTGTCTGTTTGAAAAAACGAATAATTGATGATGGTATATTTAGAGAAATCCATATTACCAGGAGCAGTAAGGCCAGCTCTTTTGTACCATTCCCAAGAAGTATAGTAGCCTACTATATTTTTATAATTAGGACGAATGGTTAATTCTTGGGTAGTGTGTTCCTTATCAATAACCTGTGCATTTACCTTTACCGTAAAAGTAAGGAGCACGATTAGCATGAGAGTGGATAGGGTTTGTTTCATTTAATTTACAATTTTATCAATTTAACAAATATATGTATATCACTTATAAAGGCAATGTTTTAGATGGCGAGTAGCCCTATTTTTTTCAATTTTGTACTAGGTGTACATTTTTGGATAATGCAAAGCTAAAAAAGTTTTGAGGAAATAACATTGTACTTTTCAATCATTTATTTTAACAATACCAATGTAGGGTTTATGCATTTTTGTAAAAATGCTTGATTAAAAAGATAAAGAAGGCTATTTAAGAATAGTATAGGCTATTTAAAAATGTCCTAGACACAATTTATGGGCAAAAATGTCCTAGTTATGTCCAAATAAAAAGAGGGCAAATGACTGAAAAAAAATAATGAAAAAGAGAAGGTATTGGCCAAATGCTGCATAGTCTCAAACAAATTGAATGGCAAGCGTAGCAATTACTTCACCTTAAAACCGGCAACAATAGCCACAATTGTAGACAATTGCTTATCCATCTTAAAAGAATCATTCGCCAATTGTCCAGCCGCCGTACACATGTCGACCCATTCGTGTTGCGACATGTCAATGATGGTAGTTAATAAAGCTTTTTCATTACAAGCTATTTCATGGTAAAAGCCTGCCTTATGGGCCAACAAAAGATCCGCTAACCAACCTTGAAAATTCAGAATGATGGGCTTATGCATGGCCAAAGCATCAAAGAATTTATTAGGGCTGGTCGTTTCTCCAAGAATTGGGAAAGGGGCAAAAGAAACATACATCATATCCGAGGCTTGCATCATTTCTCTTGCAAGGACTTTATTGGCAAAAGGATAAAAGGCGACATTGGAAAGTGACATCATCGTTATTGCTTGATGCATCAATTTGTCTTTTGCTGCACCATCGCCCATGATATTAAATTGAAAACGAGTAGGATAATAAGATTCAGCCGCTTGAGCCAACAATAGCAGGGCATCAAGACCATTAGCGACCCCTAAAGTACCTTGGTAAGTAATGGTAATTTTATGTTGGGTCAAATGTGCTTGAGGTGAATAAAAATCTGTATCGGCAAAATTAGGCACCATATATACCGGCACGGTTTGGCAAACTGCTTTGATGGCCTTTTCAATGCCAGGAGACAAAGCAATAAGGGCTGCAGCATGATGATAAATAATTTTTTCCGCAAAATACAATACCCTAATCAAAAACCTATGCTTTACATAACCCATGGCTATCGGTACTTTAGGCCACAAATCGCGCACCTCAAATACATAAGGCGTGCTGCAAAGCCATCGATTGATTAGGGCTATCACACCCACCGTCAGCGGCGTACTGGTGGCATATACCAAGTCTTTTTTAAGTTGAAGGGCTAATCGTGTAGCTTGTAGTAAAAAAGATAAAAAGGCTCCAAGGCGTTTAAGTGTTCCAAATGAATTATGATAAGGTACAGGAAGGTAATACACTTTAATACCTTCTACCAGCACGACCTTCTTTTGGGGTAAATGATGCGTGGTAATCATTGTTACTTCATGCCCTGCAGCCAGCAATGCTTTCGCAACATGGTAAGAACGAATGGCACCACCTTCTTGAGGCGTTTTAAAATATTGATGTATATAAAGAATTTTCAAGGAGGATTTGCTTTTTTTAGTTTAGCCGTCTCAACTTTAAGTTTATAGTTCTCTCTTTAAGTTTAGCGTTCTCAGTTTAGCGTTTAGCGTAATTTAGTTTTGAAGAAATTAATTCAATCAGTTTACAATTCATGTTGAACGCTGAACTGGTAACTGACAACTCTAAACAACCTTTCTACTCACCTTAGCGACTTCAGCAATCAAATAACGCTTGTTAGTGCTCATGTCTATACAAAGTGAGCGAGTACGCCTTAATTCTTGTTTTTTAAATACTCTTTTATTGAATTCAAATGTTTCACCCAATAAAATATCGGCAAGGTACACAATGCCCTCATGCCAATGGTCATATTGCTGTAATGCCTTTAATAATTGAGGATCAGAGCAAGACGAGGCGCCAGCATTTTTAAGGTATAATTGTAGTGGCACCAATACATCGGGCGGAAATACTTTGTTATGCAGAAGCGGTTGCATGATTGCCTTAAACGTTGCTTTCCATTCGGTACCATGGGGTGCAATTTTTCTCCCAAAATCTACGCCGGCTACCAAATGGGCTACTTCATGGATATAGGTTACTGTAAAAGAAAATTTATTAAGGTCACTATTGACAGTGATGGTATGGGTTTTATCTATAAAATTATAGCGATAATCGCCTAATTTAGAAGAACGTTTTTTGGAAACAATAAACTTGAAATTATGTTGTTGCCAGAGTTGAAAACAATAGGCTACCGCTTCGGTAGGAAAAAATTTTTCAAATGTACTTATAGGACTAGTATGTTTTGGCGTATTCATAAATCTTCCTAATGAGGTAAAAAAAAAGTCCCGATCAAGACCGGGACTTTTTTCAATCTTTTTCCTAAACTGGAATTAGTGTTTCTCAGCTGGAGCAGCAGCTGCAGGAGCAGCAGCAGAATCAACTTTCGCAGAATCAGCAGGAGCAGTTGCAGCAGAATCAGCAACAACTTCAGCTTCAGTAGTAGCAGCAGTTGAATCAACAGCAGCTTCACCTTCAGCTTTTTTCTCGCCGCAAGATGCGAATGCGAATGCACTAGCAACAGCTAGGATAGCAAATACTTTTTTCATAACAGTAATAAATTTTAAAATGATTTAGTGGAACAAATATACACAGTTTTTGATTTATCAAAAAACTTTGGGCAATTATTTTTTTCTATAAATGATTGTAATGGGAACGCCTTCAAAACCAAAGTGAATTCTGAACCTATTTTCAAGGTAACGCGTGTACGATTCTGGTATCTCATCGGGATGATTACAGAACAATACAAAGGTAGGAGAATGTGTTGGCAGCTGCGTCAAATACTTGATTTTTACGTAATTACCTCTCGCTGCGGGAGGTGGATTGTAATCGATATCTTTCAGAATGAGGTCATTCAATTTAGAAGTAGGAATACGCATCACTTTGTTTTGATACACCTCTTCTGCTTTCTCTAATACCTGAAAAATTCTTTGTTTTGTTTCAACAGAAGTAAAAACAATAGGGTAATAATCGATAGGCGCGAGTTTTTTACGGATTGAATCTTCAAATTCTTTCGCCGTTTTGGAAGTTTTTTCTATTAAATCCCATTTATTGATGACCAAAACGATCCCTTTTTTATTTCTATGGGCAAGGCCGATAATGTTCATGTCTTGTGCTTCTAATCCTAAAGAAGCGTCTAGCATGATAATACATACGTCGGTACGCTCTAAAGATTGAATGGAACGCATGACAGAATAAAACTCAATATCTTCTTTTACCCTCGCTTTTCTACGAATACCGGCGGTGTCAGTGATGATGAAGTTTTTATCATAAAGGGTATAATGCGTATCAATGGCATCACGGGTAGTACCTGCGATATTGGTCACAATACTTCTTTCTTTACCAATTAAAGCATTTAACAAAGAAGATTTGCCCACGTTTGGACGTCCCAAAATTGTAAAATGAGGAATACCTTCATAAGGATTTTCAAGGTCTTCTGATTCAAAGTGTTTCACCACTTCTTCTAGCAGCTCCCCTGTGCCAGAACCGTTTTGAGAGGATACAGGATAAATTTCAATCCCTACAGATAAAGCATAAAAATCGCCATAATAATTAGATTTTACAGGCGTATCTGCTTTGTTGGCAACAATGTATACCGGTTTTTTCTTAGCACATTTACGTAGCACGTTGGCAAATTCCTGGTCTAAACCAGTCACCCCTTCGTTGATATCCACCATAAATAAGATTACGTTGGCTTCATCAATGGCCAATTGTACTTGTTTACGAATTTCACCTTCAAAAATATCGTCTGATCCGGTGACATAGCCACCCGTATCAATCACGGTAAAGTTACGCCCAAGCCATTCTCCAAAACCATAATGTCTGTCGCGGGTTACCCCACTTTCATTATCCATGATTGCTTGACGCTCGCCGATAAGGCGGTTAAAAAAAGTTGATTTCCCCACATTCGGGCGACCAACAATAGCTACTACATTTGCCATTTTTAGTAATTAGGTTAGAGTTACCGCTTCTTTTAATTTTAAATTCTAAATGTTGAATTTTAAATTAATTTAACAGCTCTTATAAATAGGATTCTCCTACTTATTTAATTTTTGAATTTTAAATTTTGAATTAACCATTCATCATTAAAAATTCAAAATCCACGAAAGGAAACTATTATCCAATAAATTTTAAATGCTAAATGTTGAACGTTGAATTAATTAAAACTAATTCAACATTCAACATTTACAATTCCCGAAGGGTAACTATCCGTTCATAGAAGTTAAAAACTCCTCATTGCTACGGGTACCTTTCATTTTATCTTGTAAGAATTCCATGGCTTCAATGGAAGTCATGTCACTCATGTATTTACGTAAAATCCAAACCCTGGCCAATTCGTCTTTGTCCATCAACAAGTCTTCACGACGTGTACCAGAAGCAGGCACATCAATGGCAGGATAAACACGTTTGTTGGCTAATTTTCTATCCAATTGAAGTTCCATGTTACCAGTTCCTTTGAATTCTTCAAAGATTACTT
>JBEAZU010000109.1:0-5130 GCA_041169945.1 Bacteroidota bacterium | reverse complement strand
ATGCGCAATCTTTGAATTGTCTTGCATTCGACCTTATAAAAAATGCGTTATCCCGATATTCTCGGGATTGCTCCATGTAGCGGTTAAAAACAAAACACTGTTTGAGCCACACGATTATTTTGTATTTCCAACAGATTTGGGGGCGAGTTTATTTTGTTTCAGCGTAATGGAGCAAATTCGTAGCATTTTTTATAAAGTCTTGATTTTCGTTGGTTACTTTTTTCATCAAGGAAAAAAGTGACAAAAATTAGAATGAAAGTAAAGATTAATAGGTAAGCAAGTTTTTCAGCAAGCCCTAATTACAAGTATTAATAAACTAAACATCATTTGGCTACCATGGTATTTAAGAAACTAAGTTTGCTTGTTTTATTTATAGTATCGCTATCATTCAATACTTTTGCTCAATTTGATGGTGGATCTGAAAAAAAAACAACTTTCAAACCTTCCCCTGCGCCAGATTTTGAATTGGTGGATTTAGAAGGTAAGCTACATCAATTGAGTGCATTCAAAGGAAAAGTAATTTATTTGGAGTTTTGGGCCACTTGGTGTGGGCCTTGTCGAAAACAAATGAAGGCAGTAGATAAATTGAAAATTAAATTTGAAGGCAATTCCAATGTGTTTTTTATGCAGGTTTCTACTGACAAAGACAAGGCTAAATGGGTGTCCTTTATGGAAACTCAAAAAACAACTGGTTTGCACTTGTATTCAGATAATGGGAAACTGAGCAATGTAAGAACAAAATATGAGGTAACGTATTTACCTAAATCCTTTTTGATTGATTCCGAAGGAAATATTGCCCTTGATCCAGCCATTTTCGATACTTATGATATCGAGGATGAAATCAAAGCCTTGATCAAAGAAATAAAATAAGGATGGTAATGCTTTTTGTGAAGTGGTGACTCAACGTTGTTATGATAATATATAGTTTTTTGTAACATCATTTATATTTGAATGTTGCGCTACTTGGTGGCTTGTAATTTTTATTCTAAATCAAGAGGCAGCAATTTAATATTTTGAAAATTAAAATTACAAGCTTATCTTCGTAATAGTCAACCAAGTATTATCAATGCTACCATACTCCCCAATTTTAAAGACTTTATTTGTACTGTTTTTTTTGATGGTGTTGAATGCTTGTTCTTCAAAAGCACAAGATTCTATTGCCATTCCTATTGACCAACTGCTCGGAAAACAGAAGCCTGAACTTTTTGGCAAGGAGTACTATTTACGAATAGAAGCCCATGAAGCTTTTTATCAAATGCAACAACATGCCTTAAAAGACAGCATTAAGCTTTATGTGGTCTCAAGTTACCGTGGTTTTGAACATCAAAAAAAACTATGGAATAAGAAGTTTAAAAAAGCACTTGAAGAGGGTTTGTCAAAAGAACAAGCTTTGGCCAGGTGTATGGAGTTTTCGGCCATACCTGGTACCTCTAGGCATCATTGGGGAACGGAAGTGGATTTGATTGATTTGAATAGGCCTGTATTGGAAAAACCTTTAGAACAAAGTGAATTTGCCAAGGGAGGGAATTTTGAAAAACTATACCAATGGTTGCTAGCACATGCCAATGAATACGGTTTTTATGAAGTGTACGATAATAATCCTGCACGAAAAGGATTTCACTTCGAGCCATGGCATTATAGTTTTATGCCCCTCGCCTGTAAGTTTCATGAGGCTTATATGGCTTTAGACATCAAGCCTACCTTAACACAAGGGGATATTGCTGGTAGTCAGTATTTTACCGATGATTTTTTTAGGAATTACCTCACCGAATATGTGATGCAGCCAAGTGTCTTGAATGGCACCAATCCTGTATTTTTACCATCTGCTACAATTTTAGAGGAATCACTTCCTAAATGAGTTTAATTTAATCGCTTCTTTGCTATATTTGTAATTCAATGGAGTAGTATTATCGTTTAAAAATATAATTTGTTAGTGAAATTTATTGGTTAATTCCCCACTCACGCACAAATTTTCCGTTTGTTATGTCTGAAAAAATGTATACCATTAGAAGAAATTCTTCCCCAATTAAGGCTCAAATAAAATTGGTGTCATCCAAAAGTGAGAGCAATAGGGCTTTGATTATTAATGCCGTAGCTGGGGGAACATGCACCTTGAACAATTTGTCGGCCGCAAGAGATACGCAAACCATGCAGCGCTTACTTGGTTTAAGCACGCAAGAATTGGATGTATTAGACGCAGGTACCACCATGCGATTTTTAACCGCTTTCACTGCCATCAAGGGGGAAGACAAAATCATGACAGGCACTCCACGTATGTGTGAACGTCCGATTGGTATTTTGGTAGATGCCTTAAGACAGGCGGGATGTAATATCACGTATTTGAATAAAGAGGGCTATCCGCCATTAAAAATCTCTGCTCATCATGGCTTATCAAACCAACCTATAAAAATGAAAGGGGATGTGAGTAGTCAATTTATTTCGGCTATTTTAATGAATGCTCCTTTTTTTGAAAATGGACTGGTCATTGAATTAGAAGGAAAGATTGCTTCTCGACCATATTTGGAAATGACTTTACAGCTTATGAAACACTTTGGTGTTCATGCTGAATGGAAAGAAAATCAAATTCATATTGCTGCCCACCAACAGTACAATACCCAACAATATAGCATTGAATCAGATTGGTCTGGTGCCAGTTATTGGTACAGTATGGTCGCTTTAGCAGCTGAAGGTTCCGAAATTGAAGTGTTGGGTTTGAAACCAAATTCATTGCAGGGAGACAGTGTTTTGGTTCAAATTATGGAGCCACTTGGGGTGAAATCAACTTTCAATGATAGGGGAGTGGTATTGACTAAAATACCTGCGCAACAAGACGTTAAAATTGATTTTTCTGATTGTCCTGACATTGCACAAACGCTGGCCGTTATTGCTGCAGCAAAACATATTAACCTTACATTAACAGGTTTAGAGAGTTTAAGAATAAAAGAAACAGACCGAATTTTGGCTATTCAACAAGAATTACGAAAGTTTGGCGCTGACATGAAAGCCTTGGCTGACGATTTATTTGTGGTGGAACATGCCAATTTTAACGTCAATCATCAGTTGGTTGATACTTACGACGACCATAGGATGGCCATGGCTTTTGCCCCCTTGGCAATTTTGGGCGAAGTGAAAATTGAAAACCCTGACGTAGTCAATAAATCATATCCTAGCTATTGGGAGGATTTGAAAGTGGCAGGATTCGAGATTATTGCTTAAAATTAAAAATGTTAAGTATAGCGGGTCATTAAAAAAGCTTCATTGGGTTGTTCCAATGAAGCTTTTTTAATTGAATTAAGTTGACTGTCTAAATGCCCCTATTTAATCAACTGATTAAAAATCTTGAATATGCGTTCTGTGGCTTTGCCATCCCATAAAGGAGGAATATTGCCTTTTTTGAAAGTACCGTTTTCGATTTGATTAATTTTTAATCTTAAAGCCTCTACATCAAAATCCATTAACACATTGCTGCCAATTTCAATTGTACTAGGTCGTTCGGTATTGGGTCTAAGGGTGATGCATGGAATTTGTCTGAAGGTAGTTTCTTCTTGTATCCCACCCGAATCAGTAATTACAAAAGCACTGTATTTAATCATTTTTTGAAAATCCAGGTAGCCCGCTGGTTCAAGTAAAATCAATTGTTCATTGGCTAAAAAAGCTTCTTCTAAGCCAAATTTCTTGATGTTTTGAAGTGTGCGTGGATGAATTGGAAATACAATTTTATATTTATGGCTTAAGTCTTGAATAAGTGCCGCTAATTTTTGAAGGCCTTCTTTATGGTCTACATTACCAGGACGATGCATGGTAAGTAAAATATAGGATTGCGGTTGTAACTTTAGCGTATCTAAAATTACACTTTTTTCTATTTCATGGTCAAATGCCACCAAGGTATCAATCATGGTGTTGCCCACCATAAATAAGGCATCAACAGGTTTTCCTTCTGCAGTTAAATTTTTATAACCACCTTCTTCCGTGATGAAATAATAATTGGTAATTGCATCGGTTAATACACGGTTATGTTCTTCAGGCATTTCCTTGTCGTAGCTTCTTAAACCACTTTCGATATGCGCCAAAGGAATGCCTAACTTGTTGGCAACCAATGCGGCAGCGAAAGTAGAATTTACATCACCCACCACAGCCATCAAATCGGGTTTAAATGCGAGGCATATTTTTTCTAGTTCCACCATAATGCCTGCTATTTGGGTAATTACCGACGATTTATCCACATTCATGGAATAATCGGGCAGGGGCATTTGAAGTTCATCAAAAAAAACATCATTCATGTTTTTGTCAAAATGTTGACCTGTATGAACCAGTTTTAAGTCAAAACCTTGTACTTTGGCTTGTTTAAAAAATTGGGTGATTTTAATTAAATTAGGACGAGTGCCAACAACAGTGATGATTTTTTTGGACATAAAACAAATATTTATTGAATCTGATTGAGTAGTTGTGCCAATTGAGAGGTTTGTGTTTTTCTGCTGTACTGTGCTATTTGTGTTCCAGCAACTTGGTCTTCTCCCTTTTTGTATTGCAAATATAATGTTTTAATGTTTTCTTTTAAGGTCTTTAAATCATCAAATCCTGAAATGAGGCCAACGCCTGTGTTTTTCAAAACTTCCGCCGCATCTCCTTCAGCCAACCCAATGCATAGTATAGGTCTTTTTACAGCCAAATATTCAAATATTTTGCCTGTCATGATGCCTTTTACATTGGGGGTATTGTTCACCGAAAGGTACAGTACCCTAGAAGAAAACTGCACTTTAATGATTTCACTATGCGGGATATAATCAAAAAACTGGGTTTGTGCTTCTAAATGGTATTTGTGCATGTATTCTTTTGCAGAAATATCATATTTGCCATAAAACTTTAGCTTTAAGTCTTGTTTAAATGCGTCGTTTTCAGCACAAATTTCAGCCAAGGCTTGCCACAATACTTCGTGGTTTCTTCCTTTTGAAAACATTCCCAAATGCACAATCGAAAAGTGGTCATCTAAAGGTATTGGTTCAGCGAGGATAAAATCATCTGGATCAAAGCCATTGTTGATGATTTCCACTTTTCTTTCTGCAATTACCTCTAGTTCTTCTCCCCAAGTTTTACCTACCGATACAACAGTGTCGGCATGGGTAAGTACTT
>JBEAZU010000108.1:0-4086 GCA_041169945.1 Bacteroidota bacterium | reverse complement strand
AGTAATTCATGTATCGTTGCTTCATTGCAGCCGAAGAGGACAAAGTGGCATGATTGAGGTTAGCCATTGTAACATGATTTTTAGTCCCTGTAATTGCATTTAGCGTTGCTGAAACAGCTTCTGGCCAAAAATAGGTATCATTCGTTGCCTGATCAATAAAATAGGGTGCAGTAATATCATTTGCTCTTCTTCCTGCATCTAAATAAGTCAGCCAATCGCTTTTATAATGCGATGGCATTTGGGCAATGAATTCTGACCAAAACGAACCAGTTTCATAAAAACCACAACCCCAGGTGGAATAAGCAGCTTTCACTCTGGAGCCCAACAGACCCGCAGTGAATGTAGTTAGGTATCCACCCCAGGAAGAACCAGTTACTGCCATTTTTTGGACATTCACATTAGGTTGCGAACTTAATAAATTGAAGGCCTCTATACTTCCAATTATCGCATCATAGAGTGTACTGTTTTGAACACCACCCACTACGTTTAATTTTGGACCTTCTCCTGAAACAACTGATTTCCATGGTCCAGTTGAAAAAGAAGAAGAATTTGCTATACTTGCAATTCCTGGTTCATCTAAAGCCATTGTAACGTATCCCAATGCTGCATAGGTTTGAAGGTTACTAACTAAACCCTCAGCAGTGCCTCCACCACCATGATACATGAGAATGCCGGGATAGACTCCAGCAGCTTTGGGATAAGCCATAATTGCATAAATGGTATTGATATCATTTTTTGATTTAAAAGTAAATCTTTTAGTACTGATTGTAGCTGTTCCTGTTCCTGAATCTGTTATACTGATTACTTGTGATACATTAGGAATATTTGTAAGAAACAATTTTAATGGATCTTGCCCGAAAATTGTAAATGCTGTGGGTTGTGAACTGGCAGCATTAAAACTAGTATTTGCCTCAACAATTGCTGTGGCGGCATACGTTCCAACTGCTGTTGGCAAGGTGGTGTTTGGTCCATAACTTGTTGCACCTGTTCCCACATAACTAAACGTGTAGCTAGTACTTGTACCGCTATTCGATGCTTCAAATGGTCCCTGAGGCGAACCATTGTAGACGTATGTTCTAACAGGAGTAACGGTTACAATAGGGTTGTTTTGAGAGTAACCCAAGGTGGTGACTAGGAAGATAATTATTAGGTATTTCATGTTTTATTATTGAATTTAATATTGATTCCAGTACTTACAGGGTTTGGAGCGATGGTTATGTGAAATATATTGAAATTGCTTCAATACTATTGATAGCATTATTTTTGACAGTATGTACTTCATAAGCAATTATGCAAGTTTTGAAAAATATACCGAATCTAAAATTTATATATATTTAAATATAGCCATAGTATTTTAATTTTTTTTCACAATGCAAATAAGAAGAAGAATTATAATTTTTCATTAATTTTATATTAACAATGAAATTCTATTGATAAAAAAATGAGGATTTTAATTTAGTTAGTTATTTGAATATTTTTTTAAATTAATGATTTATTAATGCATTGTTAAGCATTGCGTAGTATTATTGCGTACATATTGTGCTTTTATTTTAAAAAATAAAACATAGTGTTGCTATTTATATTTATTTTCACTCATTTAAAAATATTCCAAGTACAATTGTATTATTTATGAAATCAAAAAAAATTGTTTCTCTTTTTATATTGTTTTTAGCAATAGGGTATTCAAATTCAGTCTCTTCACAAAATCAACTTGATTACAAAGTGATGATGGGATATCAAGGATGGTTTTTAGCTCCTGGAGATGGTTCTACAACGAATAATCCTTGGAGTCACTGGTTTAGAGGCGGCACTGCCGCAACCCCAGACGCAGCAAATTTAACTGTAGATATGTGGCCTGATATGTCTGAATATACAGATAAATTTAACACCAATATGACCTATGCTAATGGCTCAAACGCTCAATTATTCTCCTCCTACAGCTTGAGTACGACACGCAAACATTTTGAGTGGATGAGCAACTATAACGTGCATGGTATTTATTTGCAACGTTTTTTAAGTGCTGTAGAACTTCAAACTTCAGGGATCTTTAGAGCAAAAAACAAAGTACTTAATAATGTAATGACTTCGGCTGCAGAATATAACCGAAAGTATGCGGTTATGTATGATGTGAGTGGAGTAACTGATGCTACTATGTATGCGAAAATTGTAGCAGATTGGGAATATCTTGTTAATACCTATGATATCCTTAATAAGCCGGAATATGTAAAACAGAATGGAAAACCAGTAGTAGCTATTTGGGGTATTGGTTTTAAAAACCGTGGTTTAACAACGGCGACATCTCAAGCAATAATTGATTATTTCAAGACCAATGCTGCTCCTCAATACCGTGCTTATGTTATGGGTGGGGTACCTGAACATTGGCGTACACTATCTGGTTCTTCAGAAACGGGTGCTGGATGGACAGCCGTCTATAACTCCCTTGACATGATTAGTCCATGGTCAGTAGGTAGGTATTCTAATAATAGTGGTGCGGATCGTTTCAAAACCAATAATATAGTACCTGATTTGGCAGCGTGTAGCAATAATAATAAAGACTATATGCCTGTTATTTGGCCAGGATTTTCTTGGAAAAATTTAAAATCTAATTCTACACCACCATCAATTGAAGCATTAAACACTATACCACGTAATGGGGGTCAATTTTATTGGCGTCAGGCGTATAATGCTGTGCAAGCGGGTGTGAAATTTATTTATGTAGCCATGTTTGATGAAGTTGATGAGGGTACTGCCATGTTTAAAATTACGGACATAACAGCAAAACTCCCTATTCAAGCTAATGATAGACTGGTATCTTTAGATATTGATGGTGTTAATTTACCTAGTGACTGGTATTTAAGATTAGCGGATCAATCGCAGAAAATGTTGAATGGAACCATTCCTTTAACTAGAAATATTCCGATTACACCTCCATTTACATTAGCAGGTAATGGTGCTGAGTTTATAACACAGCAAAATAGCCTTACAATCTACCCAAATCCTGCTGATTCAGGAGTGTACATTAATTTTTCTTTACCTGAGCCATCTGATGTTGGTATTTCTATAATTAATTATGTGGGGCAACTTGTTTTGCAAAATAGTGACAAGAAAAAATTAGATTCAGGAAGTCATACGATAAAAGTCCTTGTTGAGTCATTGAGTAAGGGCATTTATTTTGCTAGAATAAAAATTAATAATAGTGTATTTGTGAAAAAAGTAATAGTAGAATAAATTTTAAAAGGATTGACGGTTATCAACTAAATACATTTTGACAATGAAACATTTTAATCTTTCTTTTTTTCTTTTCTTGCTATTTTATTGGGGTTATTCGCAATCAAAACATGGATTGTCTAGCAATTATCCTTCCTATAAAGGGCTAGTTATGGCTGGATATCAAGGCTGGTTTCGTACCCCAGAGGATGGTTCAGGAAAAGGCTGGGTGCATTATGGTAAAGATGGGAAATTTGATTTTCAAAATGTTACTATTGACGTTTGGCCAGATGTTTCCGAATATAAAAAAACATATAATTCGTCATTTACCTATCCTAATGGCGAAAATGCCACTGTTTTTAGTTCTTACGACAAAAGCACTACGGATTTGCATTTTAAATGGATGAAGGAATATGGTATCGATGGGGTTTTTATGCAACGTTTTTTTGGGGTTACAAGAGCTAATAAAGAACTTAATAAACCCCAGGATATAATTCTGAAAAATGCTTTGCAAGCCGCAAATGAGAATAACAGGGCTATCGCCGTAATGTATGATTTATCGGGCTTAAAACCAAAAGGAGAAGATTGTTCCGCCATAATTGAAGACTGGAAGATGCTAGTAGATCAACTTAAAATCACCAATCAAGGAAAAAATCAAAATTATCTTTTTCATAATGGCAAACCATTAGTGGCTATTTGGGGGGTTGGATTTCCCGACCGTCCTTATGACACCAGAAAAATAGGCATTAATGTTTTAATAGATTTTCTTAAAAACGATCCTGTTTATGGAGGTTGTTCCGTTTTATTGGGTGTCCCCACCTATTTTAGAGAATTAAATAAAGATTGTCTGCCTGATCCTTATTTACATGAGATCATTGC
>JBEAZU010000107.1:0-5281 GCA_041169945.1 Bacteroidota bacterium | reverse complement strand
ATCTATTTATTTGATGAACCTACCCAATACCTCGACATCGCTCATACGCAATTGATTTTCGATAAATTACAAGAAATGGTCACCCAACACCAAAAAACGGTAATTTGTGTCACGCATCACATCCATTACTTAAGAGGAATGGATGCTTATATCTTAAACCTCTCTTTACCAAAGCCTGTTCTTCAAAAAATGAGTAGTCTAGTGATGGAAGAAACCATCGCCTCTTTAAGTAGTTTAGGACAATAAGCGCTACTTACCTCTTTTTAAAAATTGCCTCCCCAATCACCAAATCTTCTGGAGTGGTAATTTTAATATTATCGTAACTACCTTGTGTTAAAAATATCTCAGCACCTATACTTTCCGCGACACTGGCATCGTCCGTAAAAAAAGATTGCGCTGGTTGTTGGTAGGCCTTTTTCAGAAAATCCACTTCAAAACATTGTGGTGTTTGAATAAGACGATATAAACTTCTATCGACTGACTTGTTTCGCCCATCTTTCATTTCTCTTATAGAATCATGCAAAGGAACAGATACTACCGCATTGCCTTTCATGCTTGCCATTTCAAAAGCATCTTTAATAATTTGGCTAGACACAAAAGGTCTTACCGCGTCATGTACGGCCACAATACCATTTCCAGCGATGGCATTCAAACCATTTTTCACCGATTCAAACCTCGTATTACCACCATGCACAAGCAATACTTGGAGATTGAAATCAAATTCCTGACACAAGTTGTGCCAATAGGAGATTTGATTTTCGGGTAAAACCAAAACCAATTGCTCAACTTCAGCACTAAACTGTTGAAGCGTGTGCATCAAAATAGGCTTTCCGGCTAAACTCAAAAACTGTTTTGGGATGGCAGTTCCCATGCGAGTTCCTGCACCACCAGCAACGATGAGGGCAATTTTTTTCATTGAAAGAAGGTATCAATTGATGAATTGTGGTACTGAAACTCATTAAAAAAAGCCCTTCAATACAAGATGAAGGGCTCTTTTTAAATTGCTACCGAAATTGATTAAATAATCAACATGGCATCACCATAACTTAGGAAACGGTAATTTTCTTTAATGGCTTCTTGGTAAGCTTTCATAATCAAATCAAAACCTCCGAAAGCACAAGCCATCATTAACAATGTTGATTCAGGCATGTGAAAATTGGTCAACAAAGCGTTGGCAATTTTAAATTCGTATGGAGGGAAAATAAATTTATCAGTCCATGCTTCTGTCGCTTTCAATCTATTGCTGGCAGAAACAGAAGATTCAATACTTCTCATGGCAGTGGTACCAATGGCACACACTCTTTTTTTCTCGTCTAAAGCCTTGTTAACGATGACGGCCGTTTCTTCATAGATCCTAAAGTTTTCAGAATCCATTTTATGTTTGGTTAAATCTTCTACATCTACAGGTCTGAATGAACCTAAGCCAACATGTAGGGTAATTGCAGGCATTTCAACGCCTTTAATTTCCATACGTTTCATCAGCTGTTTGGTAAAATGTATCCCTGCAGAAGGGGCAGCTACCGCCCCAATATGTTTGGCGTATACGGTTTGATAACGGTCACGATCTTCTGGTTCAGCTTTTCTTTTGATGTATTTAGGGAGAGGTGTTTCGCCTAAAGTGTCAATCACTTTGTTAAATTCATCATCAGTACCATCGAATAAAAATCTAATGGTACGTCCTCTAGAGGTGGTATTATCGATTACTTCAGCGACTAAATCACTATCGCCAAAATAAAGTTTATTACCCACCCTAATTTTACGTGCTGGATCAACCAAAACGTCCCAAAGATGTGCTTCTTTGTTTAATTCACGCAACAAAAACACTTCAATTTTTGCCCCTGTTTTCTCTTTGCTACCATAAAGACGAGCAGGAAAAACTTTAGAATCATTGATTACCAAAGCATCACCTTCTTCAAAATAGTCTACAATATCTTTAAATTGACGGTGTTCAATTTGACCAGTTTTACGATGAATAACCATTAAACGGGCTTCATCACGATTTTCTGCTGGATGCGACGCGATTAGTTCGGTCGGGAATTCGAAATTAAATTCGGATAGTTTCATATTTAATATTACGGTATTAAATAGTTTAAAATTAAACTATAGTTAGTTTCCAAAGGTATAAAAAAATGTTGAGAGTTTAGGACTCTTCGTTTAAAAATATCTATTCCTTTAACACCATAAAAATCATTGCATTAAAAACGACACTTCCATCAAATGAAGTATCGTTTTTAATGCAATATTATTTATTTTGCTGCTGCAAATCTTTGATTCACTTCTGCCCAATTGACTAAATTCCAGAAAGCCGCAATATAATCGGGTCTTCTGTTTTGGTAATGCAGGTAATACGCATGTTCCCACACATCAAGTGCTAACACAGGCGTACCTTTCACTTCAGCAATATCCATTAAGGTATTGTCTTGGTTTGGCGTGGAAGTAATCGCTAAAGAACCATCCGCCTTCACAATCAACCAAGCCCAACCTGAGCCAAAACGAGTAACACCTGCTTTCGAAAATTCTTCTTTAAAAGCATCAAAAGAGCCAAAAGCACTTGTAATCGCGTCTGCGATAGCACCTGTTGGCGCACCACCAGCATTAGGCGCTAGTAAAGTCCAAAACATGGTATGGTTAAAATGTCCACCACCATTATTTCTAACCGCCATTGGATATTGGCTAATGTTTTTAATGATTTCCTCCATTGAAAGAGAGGCCGCTTCGGTACCTGCAAGTGCTGCATTTAAATTGGTAACATAAGCATTGTGGTGTTTACCATGATGAATTTCCATGGTAAGTTTATCGATGTGTGGTTCCAATGCATCAAATGCATAAGGTAACGCTGGTAATTGAAAAGCCATAAGTTTATTTTTTTGTTTGAAATTTTCTTGTGATACAATTTAGTGCCAAAGTAATCACAAAATAACAAAGAGGCAAGTTTTTTAAGTTGTCAGTTTAGCGTTTTCTTTTTTACTGATAAGATGAGAGTATCATTTATCCTACAAAACATAAAACTTGATGACAGCGAACTCGATAACTAATTATATCTCACTTATCTTAACGCACATCCAAGCTGCTTCCAACACTAATGTACCATTCACAAAAGCTTTGCCCGACTGTTTGAGCATTTTATCACTAATTCTTACATTTTTCACTTCAAATCGGATAAGTTCTCCAAAATTAACCGGAGATAAAAAATTAGCAAATTCTACATTCACCAAGGCAAACAAACCTTCCGTTTTGCCTATAGAGCGAATTCCGGCGCCGCCACATTGAGCCATAGCCTCTAAAATTATTGGGAAAGGAACAGAAAAAGAATTGGCAAGCAATCGTTCATCATCTTGGTCAAATGTTTGGGTACCAATTACACCATCAATGTCGGCTGATAATATTTCATCAACAAACAAAAATGGCGCCCGATGAGGCAACAAATCCTTGATAGCATGCTGGGTTAAAATCATATTGTTTTAATAATGCTCAAATTTATAAAACTTTTATGCCAATTCAATATTTTACAATTCTATTAAAAATAAAAGTTCTATTTACTTTGGTATTGGAGGTTTATTTTTTGATTTCTCTTTTTCTTGTTTCTCATAATATTTGCAAAAATGAGTGATGTTACATTCGTGACAATGTGGTTTTCGTGCCAAACAAATATACCTTCCTAACAAAATAAGCCAGTGATGCGCTTTAGGAATGACAACATTTGACAAATTTTTAACCAATACCTTTTCAACTTCCAAAGGAGTCTTTGCTGTCATGGGTACTAAACCTATTCGCTTAGAAACCCTAAAAACATGGGTATCTACGGCCATGGTAGGTTTATTAAAAATAACTGAGGCGATTACATTCGCGGTCTTTCGCCCTACTCCAGGCAAACGTTGCAATTGATCGATATCCTCAGGCACTTCAGCATGAAATTCATTGACCAAGAGCTTAGCCATCCCAATCAAGTGTTTGGTTTTGTTACTTGGATACGATATACTTTTAATATACGGATACAAGGTATCAAAATCAGTGCAAGCCAAAGCTTCGGGCGTTGGGAAATCCCGAAAAATAGCGGGCGTACACATATTTACACGCTTATCTGTACATTGTGCACTGAGGGAAACAGCCACTATTAACTCATAAGGATTGGTATAATGCAATTCTGTTTCAGCCTCAGGTTGATTGGTAGAAAAATAGTCGACAAACAACTTGTATCGTTCTTTTGTGGTCATATCGTTTAGATCATTCTGTTGTTGTATATTTCAATAGGAAGTAAAATACAAAACATAAAACAGTTTTAACACTATTTTTTATCTAATTACCATATTACCCATTTTAGAATACTGCAAGATATTTTGAATACAAGATTCTGAAGGTTCAACTTTTAATTGATCAATGTTTTCTTTGGTAAAAGCACATTGAATATAAAAGTCGTACAGCACATCGTCTATCAATAAATCTTGCATGATTACTTCGTTTTCTGCTACGGTTGTTTCTGCGTAAACAAATCTAATAATGTCATTTTTCTGCGTAAAGGTACTGGTCATAGGCTACATTGGTTTTCTCCATTAACTTTCTTAGGTTAATGAGTGCGTAGCGCATTCGACCAAGAGAAGTATTGATACTTACGCCAGTAGCTTCTGCTATTTCATGAAAACTCATTTCAGCATAGTGTCGCATTAGCAACACTTCACGTTGAGGTTCAGGCAAAGTTTGAATCATATTTCTCAAGGAGGTATGCGTTTCATCTTTGATCCGCACGTCTTCAATTGATGCTTCTGCGAAGTTTAAACTATTGAATACACTCATTCCTTCTTCAAGAACGATGGTCGGATAACGTTTATTGCGTCGAAAATGATCGATGGCCAAATTATGCGCCATACGTGCGGCCCATTGTATAAATTTCCCTTCTTCATTGTAACGACCAGAACGAATAATATCCACAATTTTGATAAATACATCTTGCATCAAATCTTCTGCAATGTATTGGTCTTTTACAATGGTGAAAATTGTACTATAGATTTTTGATTTATGCCTACGCAGAAGTACTTCAAAAGCCTTCTCGTTTCCTTGTTTGTAATGCGACAGCAACTCTGCATCGCTAAGGTTATTTTTGATCATCTACACTAAAAGTTATTAAGGTTGTGTAGCGTTATATCATAGGCGTCGTTAAAGTGTTTTAATATTTTTTAAAATAAATTCTCCACAAATATATTGGAAAATATATAACCTTCATACTTTAGTCACGTAGTAAGTAACTATTTTTTTGCAAAAAAAAACAACACCACAACCAATAAAC
>JBEAZU010000106.1:0-10831 GCA_041169945.1 Bacteroidota bacterium | reverse complement strand
TTTACAAATAAATTCCCTTTGCCTTCTTTACTGCCAAACATCCTGACTTCATTTCCCCCTTGGGCATAGCTAATCCCACCACGACCAGATTTATGTCCGGTGGCGTACAAACTCACCCCATTGATACTGGTATTGATCAAGGCACTGTCGTCAGACAAAATGGTATTAAAGATATTGGACCCATCTTGGAATAAAAAAGAGCCATTTTTCTTGATGACATTGGCATTGACTGCAAACCTTTTATTAGAAGCCCAACTTAAATCAAAAACACCTGAACCCTTTTCTTCCCCGGTACCTAATTTAAATTTAAAGCCATTGTCTTCGATATCAATTAAGCCCGTTTTGTTTTTGGCATTGATGGCAAAACCGTATTTTTTACCTTGTTTGTTGTCGTATGTTAATTTCCCTGCTTTAGAAGAAATATTCATATCGGCAGCAATATCAAAATCTTTATGGACAAACTTAAACCATCCTCCATTTGGATCACCGACCATGTCGAATTTATTGCCGTTAATAGCAGTAGAGAAACTTCCTTTTTTAGTTTTTTTATCGAAATCTACGGCAATGAGGTCGTTGTATTTTACTTTTCCACCGGTGGCATAATAGCTTAAACTCAAATCTGTGCCGGGGAATTTAATACCAAAATCGCCCAATTCCTTGATGATGTCGACACTCGTAAAAATACTATAGCCATTTTGAGGCTGATAAAACATGGCATATTTTTTACTTTTTATGCTACCCGAAACAGACATTTTAAAGTCTTTATAATTCATTCTAAAAGAGACGAACTTTTTGGTATCATAATAAGCCCCTGCTAAACCAAAATCAGGAGTTTTGAAATTAAGTCCCATAGAATCACCGGGCAAGTAAGAAATGCCAAAGCCAAAAGTAGGACTGCCTGTTTTTTTCTCGAAATCGAACGCAAAAGTTTTTTTAGGTTTACTTCCTGCGATGCCAATTTTCCAATCTTTGTCATCGTATTTAAAAAATACCGATTGTGATTTCACATTTGCCCCCAATGACAAAGTGGTGTTTTCGTTTTTCCCAATTAAAGACCCACTCTCGTCCCCAATACTCACTTTGGGTTTAAAGGTCCAGTTGGCGACTTTAAATTCTTTGTTGTTGATTTGTTCCTCACCTTGTTTTTCAATCTCCTTTTCGGCTTTTTTTTTCACTTCATCAGAAATGCCTTTGTTGGGGGTTCGAGGGGTAAGGTTCAAAACCGTGGCCTGACCTTTTATGGCCATCTGAAAATCGCCATCCAAGACTTTCATTTCAATGCCGATGTCGGCTTTGATATTTTGGCCATTGGTAGGTAAATCAATCAGTTGGGCATAAAGTCCTGCGCCATAATTCACGCTTGGGTCAATTTTTATTTCTGCTTTTTTGCCACTTTTATCTATTTTGGCAGACATGTGGCGAAACATTCTGCCTTCAAGGCCAACGATATTCACCAAAGCAGGCACCAAAGTCACCCCAATACCTTGGTCGTACATAAACAAGTCAAAAAACCAATAGTCTAATTTGGCAGGTGTTCTTCCTATGATAATGGTTGAGCCACAGACAATTTCGGAAGGTGCGTACACAAAGCCTTTGATTTTACCAGTAAAACAGGTTCCCCATTCAGGGTCATTTTTTTTAATCCCGATTTTACCTTCTAATTTGGCAATACAGCATTCAAGTTTAAAAGCAATGGAGTCGACCAATGGCACTTGTGCGGGAGGAGCAGTGGTAACCGCCACAGGAATAGCCACGACAGGCGCAGCAGTATAATCATTTTTAATCCCTAAACTTTCATCGGTGGCTTGGGTACCAAAAATATTTACTTTCACCGGCCCATCAGTAGGCGAGGTTACATCTTGAGACATATTGATGGTGGTTGCCGCATAATATACATAGCGACCACCTTGAAAAGCGGTACCAAAGTTTTCGAAAACTAAATCAAATAAATTATCATACTTACCTACCACTTGTTCCGAAAATTCGGCTATCCCATTTCTTTTCCCAAATCCAATTTGATAATCGCCATAGGCTTTAAATGCTGGCACATTGTCGACCTTCACTTTAATATAAGGCACGGCAATGTCTACGGTCATGTCGAAATGGTCATTATCAGCAAAAACGCACCTTTTAATGGTTAATTCAGCCTTGGATTCTAGGGCATCTTTACTGAAATATATTTTTTGATTGCTTAAATCATCAGCTAAAAACCCATCTATAAAACCGTCGTTATTGATCTTGGAATACACTTCATAATCACGCGAATCGCTTACAACCGGAATTTTAATTCGTCCTCTAAATTCGCCTTCTTTGACCAAAGAGTTTTCTACTTCAAATTTAAAAACAGCAGGCGTACAAGGGAAAGTATTGAATTTGGTTTTAAAGCTATTGCTGAAATCTTCTTCGCTTACATATTGCAGGCCAAGTCCGGTAAACCAGTTTTTAAGATTTGCATACACATTTAAGTCAACCTCTTTGTTGTATTCTTCACTAAAAGTAACCCTGCCCGAAGTTTTGTCTAATTTAGGCTGATGGTTAAGGGTGTAGGAAGACACAAAACAACCTTTCCAATCATTGTCAAAACTCCCAGGAGATTCCTTTTCTGAGAAGTCAAACACAATTTTATGAGGCTTCACGGTTTGGTCAATGTTGCTCACCGGACGATAGCTTTCAAAATTCAATGACATCGCTTCATCATTGAGTTCAAAATAATTCAGCCTTTCCAAATTTTTAAATGGCACTTGAATTCTTTTACCGTCAATATTTTTGGTATTTTCGGGTAAAGCCACATGGCCATAGTAAAACAATTGGTACCCCGCACCACCAATTACCAAAGAAGAAAGGGTATCGAGGGTAATTTTAAAATTCAGCGGTTCCATTAAATCAAAATCGCCACCGATTTTGATTCCCCCTCTTAAATAATAAGAATTATAATTCACCCATTTGTCTTTGATGACAATCTTAGGATCGTCTTCATCCAACACCATATCGATTGGAATCCTAAGGTCAGACCTTAAATACAAAGCCGTTTTATCAAGTTTAACCGCTGTGGGCGTATAGGTTACAGGTTTAAGTGCTTTGTTAATGGGCTGAATTTCAATGGGCGTACCGTTGACAATGTCTTTGTATAAAGTACCTGATTCTAATTGAAATAAATTACCTTTTTTAACAATATGGATATTTTTGAAGTCAATCTCTGCGGTGGTCGTCCCTTTTGCATCCAATTTCACAATCCCAACACCAGACAAATTTGTCAAGTCAGTATTCGAAGTACTTACCACAATGACCTCATGGTTTCCAACGGTAAACTTATCCAATAAAGGAGCCCCTTTAAATTTCCTAACCTCACTGCGCGCCACCATTTGATCGCCTGAATAGGCTTTTACTTCCCAAGCAAACCATTTATCACGTTCAAATGAGGGCTTAACAATCGTTGAAAAGCCCGAATTGCTCGTCGAAGCTTTAGACGTTTCTTCATAAACAGCCTCATTAAGTTTCAAGGCTTCCGTTAAGTCTTGGTCTTCTGACCTCAATTTCACTACTTTCAGGTAATAGCTTACCGGTTGTGTAGGGATTGCTTTATTATCAATAACTTCCCAATCAAAAAGTTGTTTGTCGCTAAGGTTGTATTGGTATTTATCTTCAGGGGTAGTAAGGGGAATTTTTCCCCCTTCAGGAAAGCCATATACAAACCAATATGGTTCACTCAAGCCCTCATTTCTAAACACACTTTTGCCCGTTTTGTCTTGTACTTTCACATAGTACACATATTTTTTTCCTATCTCTAAAGAAGGAGCCGAAGCATCATATACAAACATAGAACGAGCAGTAGGCTCACTCTCAAATATTTTCACCACATTTCCATTTTGAACCGCCACTTCTGGAGCTACCCCCGGATTGGTGAGTTCATACATCGTGAATACATACTCCGTATTTTCAGGAAACAAAGGCGGCGCAGTCATCACCCATTGAAAAATAATGTTTTGAGGCGCATAAGGCACCATATAATTGGCTTTAGGGGCAATCAATTGAGGGATACCTCCTAATAAAAAATTACCTGAAATGGCAATTGGGTTAGACAATTCTTTACCCGAATTAAAATCCAATACGACAATGCTAAAGGTATAAAATCCTTCAGGCAAAATACCTTTGTCGACTATAGACTGGCGATCGCTCGCGGCAATCACTAAATTATTGGTATTAAAATACTCGGCCCAATCTTCGCCTGCCACCCGATAAGGTACGCCAGCAGTCAAAGAAACCCTATTTAAAGGAAAAAAATTATCTTTGGTTACCATCACCTCTTGGTTGTCGCGGGTGATGATTAATTTAAATCGTACATCAACGGAAGTTTCACTTAAATCTTTAAAGGTGAGGGAAGCCGAGAATTTGGCACTACCCGTTTCATACAATTCACTGAGGTATGGCGAATAAGGAGGCGTTAAGCTGGCAAAACCCTGTACAGGCATGAGCACAAGATTTGATCTCGTATTTTGGGCATGTATCGCATTATTAATGCCTAATAAGAGGCATAATAAAACCATTACATTGACTATTTTGTATTTGCTGACTAGCATTTTCTATTGTTAGAAATTAAAATCGTAGGACAATTTTCCAAGAATCTCTTTGAAAGATTCCCCCTCTCCTTTGGTGATATTTTTTTCGACGAGGGAAACTTCTGCCTTTAGGGCATGGTGTTTCCCTTGTTTGTATTGGGCACCAAGTTTGTAATTGGTCACCGCAAATTTGGCAAGCGCCTCTTCATTAGCTAAATAGGTTGAAATCAAACTCACATTAAGTTTCTTTTGCATGAGTTTTTTACTCACATTGAGAGAAGGGCCCACTGAAGTGACCACTACTCCCGCAGCATCTACTTTATTGTACATCATAGACACAGCACTGGTCAATTGTATATCGTTGATGGTAAGACTATAATTTCCTAAATAATTCGTGACATCGTTAGGCGTCATTATTTGTTGGTTAAAAATTTCTTTGATGTCTTGTACATTTTGAAAAGTACCAGCAGCCATCACCGCATGTTTAAAATTATTTTTTCCAAAGCTGTAATTCGCCGCCACAGAGGTATTATGATTGATTTGCACCAATTTTATTGAATCGGCCTTGGTGATCATTTGAGGGGAAGTAGAGTGGTTAAAGTTAGAATATGTACCCGTCAATGCAAAATTCTCAAAAGCATTGTAAGTCACATTGCCGGCATAAATCAAACGCTTCATGGTCAAGGCCATGTTATTTGCCAAATTATTGCGCTCGGTACCCACATTACCACCCATCAATACTTTGCCATTAAACAAGGTTACCGTACTATTGACTGTGGTGGCTTGAATATCATTTTTTGCCGCAATGGCTCCCAAAGATTTATAAGTCGGATCAACCCATAAATAAGTTAAGCCAAGGGTATAATATTTTTCTGTAAATTGAACACTCCCATTATAAGCATTATTGTAAATGGTTGACATGCCCGGGGTAAACATGCCCCCTAAATTATTGAAGTAATTGTAATTGCCACTTGACTCAAAAGGATTTGAACGAGCATCTAAAGAATAGGCACTGGCGGTGTATTCAAAATTGAGGCTTATTTTTTTTCCAAATTTATGTTTGGTATCCATTCCAAACACCAAATTTTCTTGTGGGGTTAAGCCAAAGCTGGTGGTCAATATATCGCCATCAAAGGTTTGGTCTTTGGCTTTAAAAAGAATGACGCCATATTTGTGACGTTCTTTACCAAATTCTAATTTGGAACCCCAACCCAAACGTTCATAAGCGGGTGCAATCAATACGCCATTGATGGTATCACGAACGGTACGACGGTTAAAGCGACCATAAAACCCTGAATATTTAACCAAGCCATTTTTAGGTGCCCATTCAATGCCTGCCCCAAAAAAACGTAGGCCAGCATAGGTATACTTTGAAAAAGTCATGCTTCTATCGCCCAAATGCAAGGTGATAGATTTGTATTTAGGACTAATCCCTGTACGATTCACAATATCGGAAACAATTTTCTTAAGCGGATTTTCTGCCGAATAAGCAGTACCATTGTCGGTATAATTGATAGACAAAGGAATATTTACTTTTTCGTACACACTAAAATTCAAATTACCGTTGATGGCCCATGTAAAAGGAGCTCGTCGTGAAGGCATACCGCTAATGCCATAAAAACCTGAGCCGGCATTTATACCACCAGTTACCTTAACAGGCTTTGCGTCTTTTATTTTTTTTAATGATGAGCCAACCCCCTCAATATCTTGCGCATACAAGGCACAAGAAATCATCAACCCTAAAAAAACAGGGAACAGCAACTTAAAATAAATGGAGAGGATGGTATGTATATGTTTAATCAAATGGTAATATTACTAGTTGTAACTAGCAATTTAACGATTCTTTCAAAACTAAGCACATTTTTTAAATATTTTATCAAAAAAAAATGTTCCTCCACCAAATACATGGTGAAGGAACAGTAGGGGTAACAAGCAACATTATCTCCAAGCCCTTGGATGATGACCACCATGTCCACCACCATGTCCACCACCATGGTGATTAAAATGAGGATGCCCACCAAAACCGCCACCGAATGCTATTTGTATCGGAAACAATACGGGAGGATTCACCACTTGCACCACGCGTGTTGGATGGCAAAACGTTTGATTAGGATACGCATTATAATTGGGAGAGGATTGGTAAGCATTTGAGGCCGCATATACTTCACGGTAACCATTGGCAAATTGCAATGAATTGATTTCCATCTTATTCGACGTATATACAGGCCCATTGGGATTGGCAGCCATTTTATAAATCACTTCATTGGTACGAACTTCTAAAATAGTGGCTAAAGATTGTGTGCCATTGTTAAAATTAATCACATCTTGTGCGAATAATTTAATACTTGTCATCAATAACACAAGGACGAATGCAGCTAGATTTTTCATGACGATAGGATTTAAAGGGTATAATTTCTGCCTTTCCAATAACCGTTCCAAAATTTCATTTTAGGGTTTAGGTTTATAATGTTTTCAATTGAAAACACAGCACTAAAAACTGACAATGCTAAACTAAAAACTGAAAACCAAAAACCTAACCAAGATCCAAATAAAACCACTAAATTGCAGCCTTGAAAATCGCATTATTCATACCGCCACTTACGCAGCTCAATACGCCCTATCCGGCAACGGCTTACCTCAAAGGCTTTCTGAAAACAAGTCCTTATCAGGATGTTTTTCAGGCAGATTTAGGCTTAGAATTAATTTTAGCCATTTTCAATCAAAAAACCTTAGCGACCTTATTTGATGAAGCGCGATTAAAATCGGCTACTTTATCTGCCAATGCTAAAAACATCTTACAACAACAAGCGCGCTATACTTTTTGTATTGAAAGCGTGATTGCTTTTCTTCAAAACAAAAACCCAACCCTTGCCCATAAAATTTGCAGCAGTGGCTATTTACCAGAGGCAGCAAGGTTCAATGTGCTGAATGATGACGTGGAGTGGTTATTTGGAAGCATGGGCATTCACGACAAAGCCAAAATGCTTTGCACCTTGTTTATTGAAGATATCGGCGATTTGATTATTGAAGCCATTTGCCCCTATTTTGGATTCAGTAGGTATGCAGAAGACATTGCCCGTTCGGCAACGTCATTTGACCCAATACAACAACAACTTGCATTGCCCAACAATAGCCTAGACCAATTGCTGGAGCTTATTGTAGAAAAACATGTGCAAGCCCAACAGCCCGACATCATTGCCTTTACCATTCCTTTTCCGGGAAATGTATATGGGGCATTTAAAGCGGGGCAATACCTCAAAAAAAACCATCCCCATATCAAAATTGCCTTTGGAGGAGGATTTCCAAATACGGAATTAAGAAGTCTTTCGGACCCAAAGGTTTTTGATTATGTAGACTTCATCAGCTTGGATGATGGCGAAAAACCATTCCTCAACCTCCTAGAATACATGGATGGAAAACGTACAATAGCGCAATTAAAAAGGACCTTTGTACGCGAAGAAGGAGAAGTCGTATTTCACAATGGCTGTAAAGAAGCAGACATTGCACATCAAAAATCAGGCACGCCCGACTACAGTGATTTGCTGTTAGATCGCTATATTTCTATGTTGGAAATGGCCAATCCCATGCACCGACTTTGGAGCGATGGCCGATGGAATAAATTAACCGTTGCCCATGGCTGTTATTGGAAAAAATGTTCCTTCTGTGACATTTCCTTGGACTATATCGGTCGTTATGAACCCGCCTCTGCGAAGGCTTTGGCCGACAAAATGGAAACCATCATTGCCCAAACAGGCACCACCGGTTTTCACTTTGTAGATGAAGCGGCTCCTCCCCTCGTTTTACGAGATTTGGCCATAGCAATTCTTGACCGTAAACTTGATGTATCGTGGTGGGCTAACATTCGGTTTGAGAAAACATTTTCGGCTGATTTATGTCAATTGTTAGCCGCTTCGGGATGTATTGCCGTCACCGGAGGTTTAGAAGTGGCTTCTGACCGCTTACTGGAAATGATGGAAAAAGGCGTAAGTGTACAACAAGTGGCCCAAGTGGCCAATCACTTCACCCAATCGGGGATTATGGTACATGCCTACTTGATGTATGGTTTCCCAACGCAGACAGCACAAGAAACCATTGACTCACTCGAAGTGGTACGTCAATTATTCGAAGAAGGCGTCATGCAATCGGGCTTTTGGCACCGCTTTTCGATGACCGCCCATAGTCCTGTCGGCTTAAATCCTGAAAAATACCAAGTCATTAAAATAGGCCCTGAAGACGGCAGTTTTGCGAACAACGATTTGATTCACGAAGATCCCAAAGGCTGCGACCACGACTTATATGCCGAAGGCTTGAGAACGTCATTGTACAATTTCATGATGGCCAATTGCCTAGACTGGCCAGCCCATGACTGGTTCGATTTTAAAACACCTAAAACCAAATTGCCTTCCAACCTGATCAAACAACATATTGCTGCCACCACAGGGAAGGATAGCGATAAACTAACCTATAAAATCATTTGGTTGGGCAACACGCCTGCATTTTTCCCGCAAGGGAAAAATACCAAAATTGACATTGAAACGAACAAGGGTAAAATAAGTACAAAAATAGATAGTATTAGCGCTCAATTCATCGAAAAACAATTGAGGACCGCATTTTCCACCACAACATTAACAACGCTCAACGATTTATTGGAGGATTATACCATAGCAACAAGTTTCCCTAAAGAACTATTGCTGTATTCTGAAACATGGAAATCGCTTCGTGAAGGAGGGCTTTTATTGATTCGGTTTTAATATTTTTCAACATTCAACATTTATCATTCAACATTAAAAATTATCCAACCCCATGTTAGACTTCGAATATAAAAATCCCACCAAAATCATTTTTGGTAAAAATAAAATAGCAAATCTTGCCAAAGAAATTCCGGCGAAGGCCAAAGTATTATTGTTGTATGGTGGAGGAAGCATCAAAGAAAATGGCATTTATGAGCAAGTGAAGGCCGCATTAGAGACATTCGAGGTCGTAGAATTTGGAGGCATTCCAGCCAATCCTGAATATGCGGTACTCACAGAAGCCCTAAAAATAATCAAGTCACAACACATCACCTATTTACTAGCCGTTGGTGGTGGATCGGTGATAGATGGCACCAAATTTTTAGCCGCAGCCGCCTTGTATGAAGGCACTGACCCTTGGGATATTTTGGCAAAACCTTTGCGAACAGAAATAGGAATGCCATTCGGAACCGTATTGACTTTGCCTGCCACAGGCTCAGAAATGAACTCAGGTGCTGTCATCACGAGGGCTGAATATGAACTTAAATTAGGCATGGGTGGACCAGGACTCTTTCCTCAATTTTCGATATTAGACCCAAGTGTAATTGCCTCTTTGCCCCACAGACAAATTGCCAACGGCATTGTTGATGCGTTCACCCATGTGTTGGAACAATATGTCACTTATTCGGTGGGTGCTTCATTGCAAGACAGAATTGCGGAAAGTATTTTACAAACATTGTTAGAAGTAGCCCCCATCATCACCAAAGACCCTAGTCAATACGAAGCCGCCAGCAATTTCATGTGGTCTTGTACCATGGCCTTAAATGGATTAATTCAAAAAGGAGTGGTAAGTGATTGGTCTATCCATGCCATTGGCCATGAACTGACAGCGCTGTATGGCATTGACCATGCGAGAACCTTGGCCATCATTTGCCCTTCGCTTTACCGTTATAAGATAGAGGCAAAAAAAGACAAATTGGCCCAAATGGCGACCAGAATCTGGGGCATCAAGGAAGGAACAAACTTAGAAAAAGCGAGCATCGCCATCACTAAAATTGAAGAATTTTTCAGAAGTTTAGGCATGGCTACAAGCCTTAAAACCTATACCAAAACCTACCAAATGGCACCAGAATTAGTAGCCAAAAGACTAGCCCAAAGAGGCTGGATTGCCTTGGGAGAACACAAAGACATTAGCCCTGCTGATGTAGAAAAAATTGTGGAAATGAGTTTGTAAATGTATGGCTGCCTTTACAAAAGTAAAGGCAGCCATACACCTTAATGCTCCCAATTATAGCGATCTAAGCCACTAATGGCTTTATCGAGTAAATTAACCACTGCGATGACATCGTTTTTATCGGCCATCTCAATGACTTGATGAATATGGCGCGTAGGAATTGAAATTGCCCCAGCGATCGCCCCTAATTTTCCTGAACGCTGCATTGGTCCAGCATCGGTATTGCCACCGGTTAATATTTCCGTTTGCCAAACAATATTATTTTCATTGGCGGTTTGTTTTAAATAAGCCACCAATCTTCGATCGGCAAT
>JBEAZU010000105.1:0-3530 GCA_041169945.1 Bacteroidota bacterium | reverse complement strand
TTGGTTTCAATGGTGATGATTTCAGATGCCAAGCCATATTGTTTCAATAAATCTTGAATATGATAAGCTTGCCATAAAGCTAATTTACTTGACCTTGTTCCTATTTTAATCATTTTCTAGTTTCTAGTTTAGCGTTTAGCGTCAAAATAGGTATTTAATATACTGCATGATTCCATTTTGACGCAACATATAACGCAACACTTTTACAATTTAATTTACAGTTTCCTTTAATACTAAAGATTCAACATTCACTTTCGTTTAGTTAAAAGTTAAGTACAAAAACAAGTGTTGAATGTTAAGTATTCTTCAAGTGCTTACTTTACAAATAACTTAACACTAAAAACGCAACATTCAACACTATTTTATCACCCTGGCAATTTGAATAGAAGTATCTACAAACACCAGTTTATCATTGGCATTTCGCTCGATATGGTAATAGGCCTCATTCAATAAGGTCATGATGGGTTCAATATTCGTTTGGTTGACCACTTTGGCAAAATTCTTCACAAAGGCTAAACTTTCTTCAGGCAATTTGATCATGCCCTCGTGGCCATAATTCATCACCAAAGCATCACGCAACACCGTGAGGGCAAAATACAACAAACCCTTTTGGCCTTCCCGCTTAAGCTCATGAAACTCATCCGCCATGATGACCATTTCGGTGTAATTTTTAGTAAAACAAAGCCTCATCCATTTTTGAAAAATGGGTAAGTTATCGTTTTTCACTTCATTTAAAATAGACAAAGCTTGGTTTAAATCACCGTCAGCAATATGGGCAATTTGGCTCGCATGCTTCGACTCCACACCTGCTTTCTCCACCAAATAAGTATTGATTTCTTCGTTGGTAAAGCTTCTGATTTTAATCAGTTGTGTTCTGGAAATAATGGTGGTCATTATTTTCTCCGCATCATTCACTACCAATAAAAATATCGTTTTGGCAGATGGTTCTTCTAAAATCTTCAGCATGGCATTGGCAGGAGCGGCAGCCATCATTTGAGGTTGCCACATGATGACAATCTTATAGGCCCCTTCAAAAGCTTTCAGCGACAAATCTTTGATCATGTCCCTCACCTCATCAACAGAAATTAACATTTGCTTGTTGTCGACTCCAGTAAAAGAAGCCCAATCTAGTACACCTGCATAAGGCGTATCTTGTACGAAAGCCCTCCAATTGGTCATTAATTCAGCCCTGGCACTTCCTTTTTCTTCAATTTTCCCTGCCACAGGAAACAAGAAATGCAAATCTGGATGTACCAATTTACCCATTTTGCTACAAGAAGCACATTTCCCACAAGCATCGGTAGCGCCCTTGTCTTCACAATTCAAATAGGTGGCATAAGCCAAAGCCATGGCCAAATTAGCGCTTCCACTGCTGCCTAAAAACAACTGCGCATGGGCCACATGATTTGACGTCACCGAATTGGCGAGTGTTTTTTTGGTATCTTCAAGTCCTATAATGTCTGCAAAAAGCATTGGTTGAGTTGATTAGTTTTTGGAAAATTTGGAGGAATACTTTGCATTCAAAAATCAAGATGACTTGGTTGAATAAAGTGTATGAAGAATATTTTTTTCTATCTCGTTATACGTTTCCCTTTTGGTATGCATCCACCGGGAAGCCATTTCATCAAGTTTGTTGAGCTCAAAGATGTCTCCTGCTGTGCCCCAAGAAAAAGAAGGAATATATTTAGCGGGCAATCCTGGTCCTATGACATTGGCCGCAACACCAACCACAGTACCCGTATTGAACATGGTATTGATAGCCGTTTTAGCATGATCGCCCATAAACAAGCCGCATTTGGTTTTGCCTGAATCTTCAAAGCTATTCGATTGGTAATTCCATACTTTTACCGTAGAGAAATTATTTTTCAAATTAGAATTATTGGTATCTGCGCCTAAATTACACCATTCCCCTATCACCGCATTGCCCAAATAGCCATCATGTCCTTTGTTGCTATTGCCAAAAATAACCGCATTATTCAATTCTCCACCCACCACGGCATTTGGGCCAACGGTAGTGTTGCCACGAATTTTGGCCCCCATGTTTACCTGAGCATTGTCGCCTAAAGCAAAAGGCCCTTCAATGAGTGCTCCTGGTTTAATTTCGGCATTTTTCCCAATATACACAGGGCCTGTTTCAGTATTAATCACCGCGGCTTTGATTACCGCCCCTTCTTCAATAAAAAGTTCATTGCCATAAATGGCGGTATAAATATCATTGGTACCATAAGAGCGTCTCCCTGCAGTGAGCAGGTGATAATCGGCACGGATTTGATCGCCATTAAAGCCAAAAATATCCCATAACTGATTGATTAATTTTACTTCAAATGGAAATTCAGAAACAATACTAGGGTTAAAACTTGCCCCACGATAAGCCAATAAAACACCATTTTTTACCAAGGCATTGTTGCTCGTTAGTGCAAAAATAGCGTTTACCAACTGGTTATCAGGCAACAAAGCCCCATTGATCCAATAATTATCTTTGCTTAAACGAGTGGGGTATTTGGCAGACAAATAAGATTCGGTTTGCCAAGACACCTTGTTGGCCGACAATCGTCTTCGCCATTTTTCAGTAATGGTTAAAATACCTATTCTAAATTCCGACACAGGTCTTGTATATGCCAAGGGCAATACTTGTTTACGATGCGTGGGACTGTCGAATAGAATTATGTTCATGGGCTAAAAATAAAAAAGTCTCTTTGATAAAACTATCAAAGAGACTCTTAATTTAAGATTTTTTACAAAATTACTTTGTAATTTCTTTTTTCGCTGCGAAACGTTTGTTGAATTTATCAACACGTCCTGCGGTATCCAAGAATACTTTTTTACCAGTATAAAATGGATGAGAAGCAGAAGTAACCTCTAGTTTGATTACTGGATAAGTATTGCCATCCTCCCAAACCGTAGTTTCTTCAGATTTCATAGTTGATTTTGTAAGAAATTTGAAATCTACTGATGAATCTTGGAATACAACGTAGTGGTAATCTGGATGAATATCTGGTTTCATTGTAAATATTGTTAAATTATTGTAATCGCTTTAATAAATAGGAATGCAAAACTAAGCATTTATTTTTCATATCCAAAGTGTACAGCTAATATTTTCAGGGTAAACGCATTAAAATAATTGAATAAATTGCCATAGCGTTATATATCCGTGAAAATTCGCCAAATCCGAATCATCTGCGTGCCATTTATTTATTCTTTTAAAGCATACATAAAAATTGAACACAGATGGAACAGATTATGCGGATAAACGCTGATGATGCCTCTGTGTACCTTCTATTCATTCCAATAAAACCAGCATTTTAATGCGTTTGCTCTGCTAATATTTTATCTTTTTATCACCTAAAACCAATGACAAAATATGAAGCAATGAATCAAAAAGTTATCGTCCATCAATGATGCAATGATAGACATCTTAGGAGTAGCTCAAATGCTAACCGCGTTTACCTATAAATTCAACATCACACCAATGGCATCTCCATGAGGATGTACACCAAAATTGTATTATTTTTTATGTGTGAGCTGTTACC
>JBEAZU010000104.1:0-2663 GCA_041169945.1 Bacteroidota bacterium | reverse complement strand
CAAGCAATGGAACAACATGGAAAGGCAATGTATTCAGAATTGATTATGGTCCAGGAGAAGAATACCTCGCCATTAGTGGATATACAAGTGGCAATTTTGGTTTTCATCAACCAACACAATTCAAAACATTTGAATTTGTTGATAATACCACGGATGTCAATGGAAACAACAATGACGTCCATATTCAATTGATACCCAATCCAAGTAGTATGAGCATAGAAGCCAAGGGGGCAGAAATTATGGCAATCACCTTATTAAGTGCTGATGGGCAAACCTATCCGCTCAGTGCGATTTCAAATACATTTTCAATGCAACATATTCCTGCTGGCATTTATATGGCCTGTATGAAATCAAAGGAGGGCGTGCATTATCAAAAAGTAATTAAGCAATAAAGGGTTTCAAACCTATTAAAAAAAGCCTCAAGTTTTAGTTAAACTAGAGGCTTTTTTAATATAATCAGGCATAAAATCGTAAAATTAGGACATACTGATAAAACTCAAAAGCAACAAATTTTAAATTTTGAATTTTAAATTGAAACAGATTTGCTGAATAACGCCAATAAATTTTAATCTAGCCTATAGCGCAGCATTGGTAGGTACTTTGCGTGAAGGATAGGACTTGCAAGTCCGCCGAGGCGAACACGCCCAAATCTTACTATTACTGCATTATATTTTAAAACCCCATTAAATCCTTTCTCCTTTTAGTATTTCAGACAAATGGTGCAAAGCATATTAAAATAAATCCAATTAGTCTTGCACTTAATTTTAAAACAACTCTCCTAAATTGCTAATTATCAATAATTATATAGTTTTTCAGCAAGCCCTAATTACCTGCCCCTATTAACAAGACAAACGCATTAAAATGGTGGTTTTATTTGAATGAATAGAAGATACAAAAATGTATCATCAGCGTATATCCGCACAATCTGCTCCATCGGCGTTCAATTTTTATTTATGCATTAAAAGAATAAATAAATGGCACGCAGATCATACGGATTTGGCGAATTTTCACGGATATATAACGCTATGTTTTCAATTCATTCAATTATTTTAATGCGTTTGCCCTGCCCCTATTGAGAAAAAAAAAACAATTTTATTGTTTCATTATTTTACTAACATAGGGTATCCCATCTTTTTCATAACTTATCAAATAAACCCCTTTGTGTAAAACATTCAAATCGATTATCCCCTCTGCATCATTGTAAAAAACAGACAAAAGCTTACCTTCCATACTATAGAGTTGCACATTTGTTAATAGATGGTCAATATATAAAAAACCTGTGGTTGGGTTTGGATATAGCACGCTAGACGCCCTTACGTCCAACTCAATTTCGCCTATTCTACTGCTATTGGATTTTCCAAAATTGACATAATCAATCATTATTGTAGCGGTAGTCGGACTAAATTCTCCAATAGAGATAAATGCGATCGCCTTGCCATCCACGCTAAGACTTGACCAAGGAATCCAGAAAGATTGGTAACTAGTGCTTAGGTTAAGGCTTGTCGCATTGTATTTTCCAACCCTTAGGATAGCGGTGGTATTGACAGACGCTTTTGCTTTAATTTCTATCCCTAAATAGGACGAATAATCCAACCCGCCACAATTGCTAGTCCATGCGGCTTCAGTGCCACCTGTTAAATTAGCAAGATTTAATACACCAGCACTTACTGAAAGATTCGCTTTCCAAGATTCAATGGTAAAGCCAAGGTCATTTTTTGTCCCTGTTAAACCATCTCCACCTTCAAAATCGTCTACTAGTTTAACATTACCGGCACTTATACTCGCAACAGTAATTACAAAATTTTGGTCTGTGTTTACTTTACCATCAGACACCCTTAAAGTAACATTATGCGCACCCACATTAGCGGCAAGTGGTGTACCCGAAAGCACGTGCGTGGTCGTATTAAAACTTAACCAAGCCGGAAGACTTGGGGCAGAATAATTGAGTACATCACCCGCATCAGCATCCGTTGCAGTGAGGGTATATGAATAGGCCACATCTTGTTTGCCCGTTGTAATGGCTGTTGAAGTAATAACAGGTGCATTGTTTCCTGTGGCGCTTACAGTAATCACAAAATTTTGGTCTGTGTTTACTTTGCCATCACTCACCCTTAAGGTAACGGAGTGTGTACCAATATTTGCTGCACTTGGCGTTCCTGAAAGCACTCTTGTACTTGTATTGAAAGTCAACCAGACTGGTTTTACAGGTGCACTAAAAGTGAGAACATCAGTAACATCTGTGTCAGTTGCCGTGAGCGTATATGAATACGCTACATCTTGTGTGGCAGAGGTAATAGCAGTTGAAGTAATTATCGGAGGATTATTAGTGGTTCCACTTGTTTTTCCAAAACTGACATTATCAATGTTAATTATTGCACTAGCAGGATTGAATTCCCCTACAGCAATAAAATTAATGGCTTTTCCATCAACCGAAAAAACGGACCATGGCAACCAAAATGATTGATAATTGCTCGTAAGATTTAGGGTCGTTTGATTGTATTTCCCAAGCCTAACAATAGCGGTGGTATTGACAGATGCTTTGGCTTTGATTTCTATCCCTAAGTAGGATGAATAATCTAAACCACCACAATTGCTAGTCCATGAGGCCTCTGTCCCACCCGAATAATTGGCTAGATTTAATACTCCTGCACTCACAGCTAGAT
>JBEAZU010000103.1:0-3896 GCA_041169945.1 Bacteroidota bacterium | reverse complement strand
GAATTACACATCCTAAACAAATGACTGCATCAATTTCTTCTACTTGTGCTGCCCATTGCGCCCCTGTACTTAATTCATAACTTCCAGGCACATTTTTCCTGAATACATTTTCGGCCAAAGCGCCTTCTTTTAACAAGGTATTGTAAGCCCCATTAAACAATGCTTCTGTAATCGTTTCATTCCATTCAGAAACAACGATTACAAATTTTTTGCTAGCCACCTCAATGGTTTGATGGGCTTTATAATCACTTAGGTTTTTTAAGGCTGATGACATTTGTAGTTTTCGGTTTACAGTTTTCGGTTTACAGTTTTTAATTGTTAGTTTAGAGTTGTCGGTTTACAGTTTTTAGTTTAGGGTTATCAGTTTACAGTTGTCAGTTCTAAACAAGTAAAAAAATAAAAAAGGATAAAATACATACTGTATTTTATCCTTGTACCTTTTACGCTGTACTCAGTACCCTGTACTTTGTACCTAATACCTAATACCTATTACCAAAAACCTATTTCACTCCTTCTAACAAGGCTTTGTATTTTTTGGCATCATTGATTTCTTGCGCCAAAGGATATTCGTTAATAATTTTGTCGTAAGCGGCAATGGCTTTGCTATTGTCTTTTTTAAGTTCGGCAGCCAAAGCAACTTTAATTAAATAACGAGGGGTAAATTCTTTGTTTGGATTATAGTTGGCCGCTTTTTCGTAGTAAGACAAAGCTTCGTCCAAGTTATTTTTTTCCATGTTGGCATCCCCAATTAAGCAATAAGCTCTTCCTTGTACCACCAAATCACTAGAAGAAAAACCACTTAAATAGGTGATGGCTTCGTCAAATTTTCCTTGTTTTAAGTAAGTCGCTCCTACATAAAAGTGGGCTAAATTGCCTGCTTGAGTACCGCTAAAATCATCCGCGATTTCTTTTAAGCCAGGGTTTTTACCATCACCATTCAAAGCTTTGTTTAATGAATCAGCTTCAAAATAATATACCGCTTGGAACATTGCTTTTTGAGCATCGGCATTTTGGGTAGATTGGTAATACCTGTAAAAGAAAAATCCACCAACAACAATTGCAATGGCAGCAATAATATACGAAACGGTATTTTTATTTTCTTTTACAAATTCAACAGAACTGTTCAATTTGTCTTGTAACATTTCTGGGCTTTCTAAAACTTCAACAGATTTATGTTCTTCGTGTTGTACTTCTTTGTGTTCGGTATTTTCGTTCATGATAAAATTAGGTTATAAATATTATAGGACTATTTAGTCCATAACGTAAGGATAGTCACTTTCTGCATATACATCAGTATAAGCTTCTTCAGCAGTAGGATAAGGAGACTCTTCAGCAAACTTCACAGAAGCTTCAACATCAATTTTAATTTTTTGATCTATGGCTTCAAGTTCGGCTTCGGTAGCATATTTCAAAGCAAAAATAGTGTCTCTTACCTGCTCAATTGGATCTTGTGCTTTATAAGATTCTAATTCTTCTTTGGTTCTATATTTAGCAGGGTCAGACATGGAGTGGCCTTTGTACCTGTAAGTTCTAAATTCTAAAAAAGTAGGGCCATTGCCACTTCTTGCTCTTTCTGCCGCTTTGGCTACGGCATTGTGCACATCTTCGGCACGCATGGCATTAACTGGTTCTGCCGGAATATCGTAGGCTTCCCCTAAAGTATATAACTCGGTAACATTAGAAGTACGTTGTACAGAAGTTCCCATGGCATATCCGTTGTTTTCTACCACGAATATTACGGGTAATTTCCATAACATGGCCATATTCAAGGTTTCATGAAAAGCACCTTGACGCACAGCACCATCTCCCATGAAACAGATACATAAGTTATTGGTACCTTTATATTGTTCTGCGAATGCTAATCCTGCTCCCACAGGAATTTGTCCTCCAACAATACCATGTCCACCTGCAAAACCATTTTCTTTATCGAAAATGTGCATGGAACCTCCTTTGCCTTTTGAACAACCTGTTACTTTGCCGTATAACTCGGCCATAATAGCATTAGGACTTGTTCCCAACACCAATGGAAAAGCGTGATCACGGTAAGAAGTAATCCATTTGTCGCCTTTTATCAAGGCCGAACCAGCACCTGCAGCACAGGCTTCTTGTCCTATATATAAATGGCAAAAACCTTTGATTTTTTGCTGACCGTAAAGTTGGCCGGCTTTTTCTTCAAATTTTCGCATCATTTGCATTGATTCATACCAAAACAGGTAAGTTTCTTTTGAAAACTTGTTTGTAGAATCTACTTTTGTTTTAGCTGCTTGTTTAGCCATGGTACTTTTATTCTAATTTAAAAACTTAGAAGTGCGAAGCTAAATAAAATCATTTAAAAAATGAATTAATGTTTCTTGAAAAAATATCAATATTAAACTTTAAAAATCACAAATCAGTAGATTTAGTGTGTTTTCAAGTCGCTTTAACTGCCTTTTAGGGCATAATGGGGCAGGTAAAACTAATTTACTAGATGCAATATTTTATTTGTCATTTTTCAAAAGTGCCTTCAATCATATCGATCATCAGGTGGTTTTTCATGGTGAAAGCTTCTTTAAGGTAGCCGGTACCTTCCAAAAACAGGGAAAACAAGAAACGGTACATGCTAGTTTGAAAGTGGGCGACAAAAAACTACTCAAGCATAATCAGGTACCTTGTGATAAAATTAGTGAGCATATTGGGCGCTTCCCTGTGGTGATGATTACGCCTTACGATACCGATTTGGTAAGAGAAGGGAGCGAATTGCGTCGAAAATTTGTGGATGCCATTATCGCCCAAACCGATAGGCCCTACCTCGAACAACTCATGAAATACAACCATTACCTGAAACAACGCAATGCTTTATTGAAACATTTTCATGAAAACCGCTCCATCGACCACGAACAATTAGCGCCATATCACCATCATTTACTGCTTTTAGGGGCTCAGATTCACCAGCGCAGAAAGGTATTTATGGCCGAATACTTGAGCGTTTTTCAATTTTTTTACAAGGCACTTACCAATAGTGCCGAAGAAGTGAGCTTAACTTATCGTTCTGATTTGGCAACACCTGATTTCAATGCCGACTTCCATGCTGCTTTTGAAAAAGATTACCAGGTACAAAGAACCACTTTGGGTATTCATACCGACGATTATGAATTTAAAATCGGGGACGTTTCTTTGAAAAAATTTGGCTCTCAAGGACAACAAAAGTCGTATGTGATTGCTTTGAAATTAGCCCAAACCCAGTATATTTTTAACCACACAGCGCTTAGTCCTATTTTGTTGCTAGATGATATTTTTGACAAACTTGATGATTCGCGTATTGCACGTTTAATTGCCATCGTAATTGAACCTCCTTTTGGACAACTGTTCATCACCGACGCAAGACCAGAGCGCTCTACCGTAATGCTCACGCAGGCGTTAGAAAACGTGAAATTGATACACTTAAAAAATGGAGAGATAGAAGAATTGTAAAATGCTTTGCTATTTTTTTTAAGTAGGGCTTGCTGAAAAACTTGCTTACCTATTAATCTTTACTTCCATTCTAATATTTGTCACTTTTTCCCCTTGATGAAAAATTAACCAACGAAAATCAAGACTCCGCCACGGCGGACATTTGTATAAAAAATGCTACGAATTTGCGCCATTACGCTGAAACAAACTCGCCCCAAATCTGTTGGAAATACAAATTAATCGTGTGGCTCAAACAGTGTTTTGTTTTTAACCGCTTTCCCGAGAATATCGGGATCACGCATTTTTTATGAGGTCGAATGCAAGACAATTCAAAGATTGCGCATGATTTGCTTGCATTTTATACGCTATTTTAAATCATAATTTACTGATATTTATAATGTTAATAGTTTTTCAGCAGACCCTAAGTAATGTTTAAATTTATGCAACATTTATTTTACAACAATAAG
>JBEAZU010000102.1:0-6441 GCA_041169945.1 Bacteroidota bacterium | reverse complement strand
GCAATACTGTCGATCAGTAAATCTTTTTCGGTATCGATGATGTAAAGTGAATTTGATCGACAATTGGTGACATAGGCTTTGTTTAGTATTTTCACCAATTGCTCCGTCCATCCTTTGCAATAAATGGATTTGTACTTGCTGTAATTTTGTAAATTTATCACCGAGATGCTATCGCCATAAATATGTGTGACATAAGCTTTTTCAGGACTTATTCCTAAAAAATAGCGTGGCGAATTGAGCTTGGTAATTGTGGCCACACTGCTGAAATCATCGGGATTGACGACTTCAATTTTAGCAGAGTTGTTGACCATTAAATAAGCTTTGTTGTCAAAAAAACTCATCGACTGAAATACATCACCTAAATCTCTTTGGTTTTTTTGCTTGAAAATATCATTCGAGATAAGCTTGGTTTCTGAATTATAATACGACAAAGAGGCATTGCCCCAATTGAAATTGCCTTCACAGATAATGTATACCGAATGGTTATTTTGCCCTTTGGTAAAAGGATTTGTGACCATGGGTTTGGGTACATCTGATTCACAAGCGACTAAAAGTGCCGTAAATACCAATAGGAGGAGGTTATAATAGCCAGGTTTCAATTTATTGAATGCTTATTTTTTGTGTAAAGATAGCATGGGAAGTGCTCATTTTTAAGATATATACGCCCGGATTGATCGCTGAGGTATGGAATGAATCCCCATTGAAGTCGTTTAATATGGATATGCCTTGTAAATTTTCAAGGCTTATTTTTTCAATATTCTTTAAGGTAAAATGTAGGTCATTGCCCGCTACGCAAGGATTTGGAAAGACATATTGGCTTAGATCAGTATCGACGGCTATCCCTTGGGCAAGGCTATAATGTAAAACACCTACGGCATCTAAATCAAATCCTCCAGCACCAAAACCTGTTGGGAATGGGTCGTTAATGAAATTACCTTGGGCATCTTTGCTCGCGTATTTTGGGTCAATGCTACCTATGACATCCCTGATTTTAACATGGCTAATGGCATTGATGTTTACTGCGGTACAATCTTTTAATTCATTCAAATCAAATGGCGTACCATAGCCTCCAATGTATTTTCCTGCCAAATTATTGATGGAGGAGGCAATTAAATAGTCAAATGTCCCCATTTGGCTTGTGGTAGGGGTATTGGAGGTCGCAGGAAATCGTACAAAATCAATGCCATTAGAACTAACTTCAACAAAAGCCAATTCTAAAAAAGCAGAGGCGGCGGTATTGCCTGCAAATCCATTTTCAAATATGGCAAAATCAATTCCCTCACCGTTGGCAATTGGGTTTTCAAACGTCAAGGTCGCTATGCCTCCATCGCCCAAACTCACTATGCCGGAAGCGCCTGCTGCTCCCCATGCATTTTCAATTCTCCCAACATTGGCATAGCCTAAACTAGTGTCATCAATTTGTTGCCATCCTCTTGTTAAGGTGCCGCCAGAAGCCCAGCCTAAAAAGGCCGTATTGGTTTTATGAATCGCATGGTTGCCTGCTAAACCTACTTGGGGTTCAAATTGCGCTTTCAACACCAGGGTATTCAGCAAGGCACATACTAAAAGTAATTTTTTCATTTGTTAAGGTATAGGAGTCGTTTAGTGTTAACACTAAACGACTCATAGGAAAGGTTATTGAATAACTAATTTTTGATGACTCAAGTTTCCGTTTATGTCTAAGATACTCATCAGATAAACACCACTACTTAAAGCGCCAACAAATAAGTTTTGTTGTGTTGACGATAGTACAATTGCGCCATTCAAGTTGCTGATGTCAACACTTTGAATGTTTGCTCCTTGTATACTAATGTAGTCTTTGGCAGGATTTGGAAAGATGCTTATTTTTGAATCAGTAATGGTATTACTGATCTCGTCTACTATTGAAACCGCTACGTTGTCAATGGCAATATACAAAGGCGTATTGATACCATAATCTCCTACATCAGATGATGCATAATTAAAGCTAATAGAATCAACCCCTGCGCTAAAAGCACTGAGATCAATAGTTTGCCATTCTTTTGAAATATAATCCATGGCATTGTCAGCAAATCGAAAATCGGCAAGCATAAATGAGGTGCTGTCAGTAACGGTTCCTTGGTAATATTTTTTGATTGTTAATTTTAAGGAATCAGCCTCATTGCCCGACTCACCGCCAAATTTTTTCGCATATGCATCCCCATTTTTTAAAGAAAGGGCGGTATAGCTTGTGTTGCAAATGGCTATACTATGTAATTTATTGAACTTTCCTCCATCAAATGCCAAAGAACGGTTGTCGCCATAAGCAATCACAAATTGATTGTCTTGGTTCTCTTTAGCATACACACCAAAATTATTGTTTCCCATGGTAACCGTATCACTTGAGTTGCTATAGACAAAGCCACTCCAATAATCTCCCGAAATAGAAGCAGTATAACTGTTGTCGAAATAGACGCCTTTTGAAGTAAACCCACCTGATTGGTCTGCACCACTCCAATATTTTTCTAAGGTATCATTTCCTGATCCTAATAAAAGTTCTTCGAAATTAAGCAAAGTATTTTGTGCATGTAAGGTTAATGAAGCTACAACAAGGGTAACAATAATGGTCATGGTTTTTTTCATATTCGTAAAGTTTAGATGGTGAAGGATACATTGAGTTGGTAATTCGCTAAAGGCATCGGATAAGACACGATGGTTTGGTAATTGGTATTCATGAAATTATTGGCCAGTAGGCTGATATTAACGATGTGTTTGGCGAAAGAATAGTTGACATATAGTTGTAAGTTGCTCATCAAGTATGGCTTAAGATAGGAGGAGTGGTCGCTAGAAGTATAGCGATAACCAGTGTAGGTTTGGTTAAATACGAGTCCTGCTTTTTTGTATTGAAGCATATAGCTTGCTGAAAAAGAATAGATGGGCACATAAATAAGTTGTTTGCCTAAGGAAGCATCATTCGGCAATTTGGTTTTTTCATTGGTCGATAACCTATAATTGGTATGGATGCTGAGGCTTGAATGTATTTGCTGGTGTTTGTAAAGGAGTTTTACAACCGTTTCCGTACCTCTGCTATACACCTTCATTAAATTTTGTGGTGACCAAAATATGCCATTGGGAAGCCAAATGATCCAGTTGTCAATATGGGCGAGGTAAACATTGGCCTCGGTATGCAATTGCCATTTTGAAGAGATAGTTTTTTGCCATACCAAACCTCCTTCAACCTGATACCCATATTCAGGTTTTAAACTTGGATTGCCTGCATTTTGCCAATACAAATCGTTGAAAGTCGGGATGCGATAGCTTGTCGCGGCATTTCCTTTGAAGGTGAGTGATGGCAATACTTTTATTTCTGTGCCTATGCTTGGCACCACCGGAGGATTGTATTGAGGGATAAATTCTTTACGGAAACTTATATTGGTGACAACATGCTTGAATGAAATTTTATAAGCAGCAAAAAAGGCGAGCTTATTCATTATTGGATTGTGATGTAGATTGATGGATGTTGCGGTGTTTAAGGTATTGTTTATACCAAGAATAATTTGTTGCTTTTCGTTTAATTGAATACTGCTCTCTAATTCATTGATGAAACTATGTGTGTTATTGACAGAATTAAGATGAGTAGCACTGTCTTTGTATTGCAAATAATCATATATATAGGCCGATTTAAACTGAAGGGTATACCGAATATGGTGTTTCTGCCATTCCAAAACCGTACGGTACGATTGGTCTTGTTGAGAGGCCGTATTACTAAATTGTGTAAGTGCAGGTGCAATTTGTCGATTACTATTTTGTTGCCAATATTTAATAGAAATTAATTGTGATTCACTTAACTTATGATAGATTTCTGCACTTATGCCGTCTTTAAAATACGCGTTATGTTGACGTTTTTTTAATTGATGGGCATTGTCGTAGTATAGGAAGTTGTTGTTTGAATACGATACATAAGGTTTTATATTGATACTTGTTTTAGCATTAGAATAATGGTAGGCCACACGGAGGGGGATAGATTGAAAACTACCATATCCACTTGCGATTTTACATTGATTGCCTTTGTTAAATTTTGCTTTATTGTTGAGGTTAATGGCACCACCTATCGCGCCACTTCCATAAAGGGTGCTTGAGGCACCATATTGAATATTTATTTCATCTGTGGCAAATAATGGTACCAATGCTAAGTCTACACTGCCATTCATGTTGTTTTGAAGATTGATACCATTCCACACCACTGCGGTATGGTTGGCGCCTGTGCCTCTAAGGGAAGGAGTCGCTAAATTGCCAGGGCCATAATTTTTTAAATAAATGCCATTATGCATGGCCAATAAATCGCTTAAAGATTGGTTTTGGAGGTTTTTGGTTAAAATAGTATCGAAGGTTTCAATTTTATAAACGATGCTAAAAGTATTGAACTTGGAAGCCATGATTTTTACTTCTTCGACCACAACAGTGTCTAATATCGTTTGAGCCTTTGTATGGATAACAAAGGAACAGAAGCATAGGAAGAAGTAAACTTGTTTTTTCAAAGGGCTGCGCTATTAAATGATCGCAGCTAAGGGGAATAATATAAAAAAGCAGTAAATGTATTCAATGAAAAATTGAACCATTCAACAATGTATGTCTGCCATTTTGCCTTTGTTCCCGAAAGCTACTTGTACGTTTGTTAGGCAGGTCTTCTGACTCGCTCTGCTTTATCACCTTCCCATCATTTGATTGACAGTGGTGTGTCGATAAAGTTTTTTAATGAGCTTACAGCATCGGGAAATGTTCTAGAATTACACTAGATTCCCTTTTAATTAAACCGAGGTTTAAACCATAACACCTCAAATGTACTATATTTAATACTGAAAATACTAGTTGAAATGAATTTTGTTTTTTTGAAGTACTATACTATGAATTTTAATTTTCATAAGAATTGTCTTACATATAATTTAAAAACTGAATACTATGGAAATAAATAACTACTTTTACACATCCCCTCGTTTTATAATCCTTAAAAAAACATGTTTAAGTTTATTTGCCTACCTATAGTTGTGTCTATAATGTTTTTATTTAATGAGTCAAATGCTCAATGTACGACACAAGCCAGTAATCCTTCTGCAACAGTGAGTGGTAGTTCACCTTGTGGAGGATGTACCAATAACATCGCTGCAGGAACTACAGCAACAGTTAATATGACTTCCTCCGTAAGTGATGTATATTGTGTGCCTGTTGCGCAAACATCAACAATTACTACTTTAAACTGGACACGTGGAACGTTGCGTGTTTGTGGTACGCTTACAGTTACGACATTGGCTATTGGTTTTCCTAGTGGAACTACCGATTTTGCTAGAATTGTGGTAGAAGCCGGAGGGACCTTAAATTTTGACAATTCATTTTCGCTACAACAATATACCGGTATTTCAAACTCAGGAACTTTAAATTTTAACAATACGGGGTCTGTAATTACCTTGAACAATGATGCGTATATTATTACGGCAACCAAAACAGCGGTTACAAGTTTTTTAGGAGGAATTACTTCAAATTCTACCTCCAACCTCATAAATAAAGGAACCAATATCATTTCAGGTACTGCAATTATTAATTCTGGAGTAGGAAGTTGGTGTATGGAAAAAAGTTTTACCACGGTAGTGGATTTTTCAAATTTCCAAACCAATGGTGTAGTCATTGGTGCTGGCGTAACGGCAAATGATGTGGTTATTAATTATACTGGAACACAAAATTATACAGCAGACTTAAGTGGTTCAGCGATTCAGGTGTGTAGAAATAGTGCTGGTTCAGCTACGCCAATTGCCAATTCTGGAAGTGCAATCGTTTCTAGTACTGTATGTTCGAGCCCTCTGCCCGTTTTATTTGGTAAATTTTATGCAAGCAATAAAAGTGATGGGAATGATGTTTTTTGGGAAACGAGCCAAGAGTTCAATAACGACCATTTTGACTTGGAACGTTCTCACGATGGCATTAATTTTGAAAAAATAACAGAGGTAAAAGGACAAGGAACAAAAACTTCAACAACGTCATATCTATACAATGATACAGAGGTGGATGCTTTATCGCCTGTGTATTATCGCTTAAAACAGGTGGATGTGGAAGGTAAATTTGAGTATTCAAATGTAATTTTTTTGAATGGTGCAGAAGGAAATTCCGCTATTGAAATTTTTCCTAATCCCCTTGAAGTTGGTACCACTTTAAATGCTCGATTCGGGAAAGAAGATGAAGGGAAAGCGACTGTGTCATTGTTTGATTTATCGGGAAAATTAATCCATGATTATTTGATGGAGCATGTTCAGTCTGGAGGTATTTATGCTATAGAAGATAAAAATTTATTATTAGTAAAAGGAACGTATTTGCTTCAAATTAAAACCTTACAACATGTTTATAATCAGAAGATAGTCGTTAATTAAAATAGTATAGTTTATTTTTTAATGATTTTATAATTATATTTGCGGTTAGATTTAATATATCCTCCCC
>JBEAZU010000101.1:0-5521 GCA_041169945.1 Bacteroidota bacterium | reverse complement strand
TTTTAGCATTAAAAAGATAAAGTAAAAGAATTGTCATAACCAGTATACACCAAAACACAATGTTTTAATACATCCCTTCCAATTAAGCATTGAATATGTTGTCCTTGTAAAGGCGCTTCTGTCACAATAATGGACGCTAGATTAACATTATTTGGAAATACAATTTGAACATCATATTGGTGACAAGTAACATTGGTGGAAGAGGGTGTGTTGATTAATGTAGTACCGATTGGATTAATATTTAATTGTACGGCAAGTCCTTGGCTGATAACGGTATTTGTAGCACCTGTATCCACCATAGCCAGTACTTTTACTGCTTTGGTAGATACAGGAGATATATTCATTGCCTGCAAAAATGGAATAGAAGGTGTTAATAATAATTCAATTACTGGCCCTATCTGTTCCAAATTTGGAATTCTTTGCGTAAATGAAGGCATAAAAATTTATATAAAAAGGTAATTGTTGGCAAAATTCAATGGTTGCTGCATTGGCAAAATTTGCTTTACGAAAAATGCCTCTTGCTTAAATTTATCATAACCAACTTTTAAAGCATCAAGTACAGATTCGTAAGTGCCAATGATTTTATCATCCTTGATCACAACAAACTTACCTATATCAGATTTGATAAGTTCATTTATTTTACTTTCGTAGTATGTTGCCTCTTTTTCTAGCATGTCTATTTTATTTAAAATTTAGACCCAAACTCAAGTTTTTACCTTGCCTGTATCGGTTGTTGTGTTTGTGCAAATTGTTCAATGGTTTGAGATTTATGATGGTCTCCGCCATAAAATTTCAAGACCAACATAAACTGATTCACATCCAAATAACCAGAACGAGGCTCAATTAGGTTCATTTTTTCGTCTAAATAAACGGTAGTTGGATAACCAGTAACTCTCCATGAAGCCGCTAATTCTTGTTCGGTCATTTCACGACCTTGGTATTTGATTACTTTTTTGCTTTCCGCATTGAGCTTCACGGCATAAAATTTTTCGTTGGCAAATTTCCCAACCTTTGGGTCAGCAAAAGTCGACTTGTCCATTTTTTTACACCAGCCACACCAATCGGTATAGACATCAAACACTACTTTACGAGGATGTTTCTTTTGTAATTTATTCAGTTCTTCAAAAGTAATCCATTTTACACCACCTTCTTCAGTAGTAGTTTCGTTACCATTGGTCAAAATTGATGCGGTAGCAACGCCCACAAACACCATGGCAATCACAATAGGGAGTAAGTATTTTCTTAAAGAATTCATCATCATTTTTTTAATTGTTTACCTTGCAAATTAACGAATTAGGATTTGAAATCCGTATACGTTTGGCATAAAAATTTTATACTTAAAAGCCTAACAGTGGTTTGTGCTTTTAGTGTGTTCAATAAGGTAATTGAATTTTTGATGAATAAATGAAACAATTGTAAAATGAATTTGTAGTTTTGAAAATCACGTGACATAAATTTTACGAATATAACCTCATGAAACATCCCTATTTAGCATCTTTAATTACTTTTTTACTCTTCATACATGCCTTCATAGGTTTTAGCCAATCAAATTGGCAAAAATCAATGATTAGCAGCGCCAATACTTTTCAACATGTTTCTTGTGTCAATGATACTACGCTATTTGCCTTAACTTCTTTGGGCGATTTATACCAGTCGACCAATAAAGGGAAAAACTGGAAACTTAAAAGTGCGACCACCTATGCCGCAGCTACTTCTTTGGTGTTTACAGACACTAGCCATGGCTATATTACTGCCAGCACTAACATTTACAAAACGATTGATGGTGGAAAATCGTGGTCCACGATTTCGATTAGCAATACCAATACCACCCTTAAAATGTATTCAAATCAAAAAGGAATTGCCTATACAAAATACAATATTTTTCAATCAACCCTTAATGGATTTACCACGAGGTATTCTATTACCAATCCAACGATTTTAGACTTTGATATCTGTGACACCGCCACAATATATGGCTATACTTTTAGTGGAAGCTTTTATAAAAGTACTGACCTAGGGAAAACATGGAAAAATTTGGCTTCGAATAGCTATGTAACAGATAATGCTTCTTGTATTAAAACCATCCATAAAAATAGTTTTGTAGCCGGTACTACTTATGGTGGTTTGTATATATGCACTGATGGTTTATCGGTAAACAGAAAAACTACCCCTTTAACAGAAAGTATCAATAAAATAGTGGTGCTTGATTCTGTGACCTTTTACATTCAGTATAGCTCCAAAAAGATATACAAAACCATGGATGCTGGCAACACCTGGACTTTAGACAGGGTAACTAAAAATGCGATTTCAAGTACGAGCACGTTTAAAAATAAGGCTTATTTTGTGACACTCAACGACAGCTTGTTTACCTACCAACTTGCCCCAACCACCACGTGGAATGGTTCAAGTTGGACAAATCAAAAGCCAGACAGTAGTAGAGAGGCAATTTTTACGGCTAATTATAGTACACTTAGTAATGGGGCAATCGTTGCCAAAAATATCACTATTAAAGCAGGTGTGACATTAACCGCTGATTTACAAAATGGTTTTGTAGCAGACACCATTTTCAATGAAGGCCAAATGATGGTGACAGCGCCAAAGGCTGTCTTTAACTGGCTTGTAGGGAATAAACTAGACCAAATTTTATCATTTGCAGCTTTTGCTGATGTGAAAGTAGCTTCTTCTCCTTTGAAGATTATTGCTAGTGCCTCTTCGCTTTCTCCAATCATGAATTATCAATTGGTAAATGCTTCTGGCGCCAGTTTGATTGGTGATGAAGTAAGTTTTAATAGCCTTGGGGAAATTACACTTAGTGCGCAACAACCAGGAACACCGTTTTATAATGCCAGCCCAATAGTGTCAAGGGTGTTGAATGTGGTGGCCGATTATGTAACCACAACTGAATTGTCACTTGGCAATTGGTACAATTGGAATGCTTCGGCTACCGTAATTACTTTTGATGATTGGAGTCCTGGACAGTACATGACAGGCATCGTAGAAATGACGAAAAGAAAATTACCTTCTACTTTTTATGTCACCAAAAGCAATATGGGTGTCGTATATGATGCTACAGGTACTGCCGAATTTACCGCCATGAAAAATGCGGTGAATGTGGGTATTGAAATTGGTAACCATACCATGTCTCATCCTCATTTACCCCTAGCCACCCCTACAAACCTAACAACTGAGGTTGATTCTACTTTAACTTGGCTCAATAGAAATGTGACTAACCAAAAGGTGACTACTTTTGCCTATCCTTTTGGTGATTATAACCAAACAGTTATCAATGCGGTGAAGAAAAATCATATTGGTGCTAGAATTATTGATGCCCCTTTAAATGGTTGGCCCTACTCATTTGCCAAAAGTAAAGATGATTATTTCCGAATCAATACCTTAGAAGTGGACAGTGCTTTTGGTGCGGCTGGTTTTGGTGTAGGCATTAGGCAGGCCATTCAAGATGGTGGTTTAATTACCTTTATGATCCACAGTATCAATGGGGACGTCGCAGACCGTTGGTGGGACGCCATTCCTGCAAAGGATTTTAAAACCATGATGGATACTGTTCAAACTTACCGTGATAAAACCTGGATTACGACTTTTTCGAATGCCATTAAATACCATAAAGAAAAAAATTGTGCAACCTTAACCAAGGTCTCTGATACAGATACCATGCTTGTTTTGTCTCTTGTGGATACCCTTTCAAACAACAATACCTATAACCACCCTTTGTCGATAGCTTATAATTATCCCTTAGGAGATGTTTTTACGAGTGTAAATCAAAATGGGAAAGCGTTAACTTTTGAATCTGGCAATGGCATGATGCGTTTCAATGCGGTGCCCGACAATGGCCCTATCTACCTTAAAAAATCAAGCAGTCATCTGATTTTAAAGCTTGGGCAAAACAATGCTTCAAATCCATTGGTGACGCTTTTTCCTAATCCTACGCTTAGCCATACATGTACTGTGCTTTTCAATCAGGCCAATTCAATGCCTATCCGCATAGAAATATACGATTTGCTCGGACAGCTTATTGAAGTATACAACCATGTTTTGCCTCAACACATCATTACACTTCCTTGTGCAGGAATGTATCTGGTAAAATGTAGTGACGGTCATTCGGTGCAAACCATAAAAATGCAGGCTGATTAATGGTATGGATGAATTTGCAACTTCCTCGATGGTTTTGTGCTTGCATTGCATTGGAAAATGCTTCTATTGATTGTATAGGAACAACGAAATTTATAATGGAGAGGTGCTTAAACATTCCATACATGCAACATTAAAATTACAAACCCTGCAACAAATAAAGGATTATCTTACATATACCTCGTACTGTATATGATGTTGTTCTGCCAATTCGAGAATTGCTAAATTGATTTCTTCTCTAACGCGGATGTAATGTTTTTCTTCGGTGGTATTGATAAAAAATAGCACATAGATTGAATAATTCATCTCATCAAAACCTTGGAAATAGATGTAAAAATCTGGTCCGGTGAGTTCATGTTGTTGTACTTTGATTTTAATGGCCGACACAAAGGCATCTATATTAGTTTTTTTGTTGTCAAGCTTTAGCCCAATGTTAAATTTCACCCTGCGCATGTTGCGGTTGGTAAGGTTGTCGAGCACTTCATCTACCATTTTTTTATTGGGCATTGACACCAATGATTTTTCAAGGGTTCTAATTCTGGTGCTTCTAAATCCTACGCGTTCAACGGTACCTATGATGTTGCCAATTTTAACCGAATCGCCTACTACAAATGGCTTATCCAGAAAAATAGTAAATGAAGCCAAGAGGTTTTCTAAACTTTCTTTGGCAGAAAGCGCTACTGCCAAACCACCAATTCCTAAACCGGTGATGATAGACGCCACGTTCATGTCAAACACAATTCCTAAAAACAAGAAGCAAGAGAAAATCAAGACTACAATTTTGATAAATTCTTTCATGAACGGAATCAGTTGTTCATGCAGTTTGCTTTCACGTTCAATTTCTCGTTTGCTCAATGCCAAAGCAAAAAAGTCGATTAATCGTAATAGGAGCCAGGTGGCAGACACAAAAAAAGCCAGTTGGTAGCCTTTGTCAATCACCATTTTTAATCCAAACTTATCTGCCTCTCTTAAATTCCAATAATGGGGAAATTCTAAAAATCCAAAAGCAAAATCCAAAAACCAAACAATGAATAAGCTTTCAAATGGTTGTTTGATTAATGCTACAAAACTATCTACCGATAAATCGTAGCTAAATTTTTTCACAAACCTAAAAACTACCCTTCCTAAAAGTTTGGAAACGAGCTGTTTTACCACTAATCCTGCGAAAATAATCCCTACAAAAATAACAATGTTTTCTAATGAATTATTAAGAATATAGTTGGCGTTTAATGCATGTCTTAGCTCTAAAATACTCATTTTTTATCTGGATTAGGCAATGTGATGGAACAAATATTGTGATAAAATTATACAAAGCAAAACGATATTGTAGTGTTTAGTTTTTAGTGCTGAATGTTGAGTATAAACACTAAACTGA
>JBEAZU010000100.1:0-3319 GCA_041169945.1 Bacteroidota bacterium | reverse complement strand
TTCGTTAAAAGGTTTTAAACACGAATTACATGCACTATACTTTAGACGATTTGAAGGAAATAATGGATGAAGAGGTGGTAATCGTAGGAGATTTTGCCTCAGGAGAAATCACCGGTACACTCGAAGAAGTGATGGGTGACTCTGGTATTCTATTTATTGGTGGAAAAGGTATTGCTATTACAGACATTACAGAAATCTATTTGTTTGACGAATCGGGCGAAACCTATTTATTTGATCCAGCCAAAGAACGTCTTGACGACAATGATGAAGTAGGGGTGTTTTCTGATGAACAATTTTTATCGTTAGAAGGAGAATATGTAACGGTGGTGAAATTGGCAGATGAAGGAGAAGAAATTCTACAAGGCATTGTTGTTCATGTTGACCTAGAAAAACAGCTTCTTACCTTGGAAAATTGGGAGAATAAACCAATTCATTTTAATGAAGTAATTACCCTTAAAGTAAAAGATGAAAATGGCGAGGAGGTAGAGCTCGCTCCCGAAAATTATCTTTCGGCTTTTAATGAGGAAGAACAATATGCGGTAAGTCAATTTTATGCGCTTATTAAATCCCAGGTTAGGATTGTGGTAGCCGCAGATGATTTAGAACTTGAAATTAGAGGGACTTTGGAAAAAGTATTGCCTGAAAACGGTGGCTTTTTGGTGTTGAAAGAACAAAAAGGAAACAAGATTCCAGTGATTGATATCCTTGATTTTTTTGTAATTACCAACAATGGGGATGAACAATTTTTAGTACCCTTGTTACAGGGGGGAGATTTAGGGTATTCTGCGTTTGAAATTGGAGATGGTTTAGGGTATTACTCTCCTGACGTTTTGCAATATTTGGTAAACCGTGAAGTGAAATTTAAAGGTGATTTTGAAGGTGTTTATGAAATTTCGGGACTATTGACCGAGGTAAATGAAGCCTTGTTTCAGTTAAAAGGACATGCTAAACAGTTTGTAATAGAGGATATTAGCGGCGTTTATGTGAGAGATTGTAAGCATAAATGGGATTATGTGCCTCCAATTACATTTGAACATAGAAATAAATTATCTGGTGCTTACGAACCCATGGTATTGGATTGGCTTATTGGTAAAAAAGCAGTTTTCACCATCAGTCTATTGCAAGGTGGCGTGGCAGAATTGAGTGGCTATGTGAAAAGCATTGACAATGCTAATTTTACCATTCATATTGAAGAACAAAATACAGAATTTGAACTGCCATTGGTACTTGATATTTATTTGGTCAACGAAGAGGGTATTTTGCAATTCATTAATCCAAAATCTGGTATTGCTGAAGATAGAAAATTGTATAAATATTCTGAAAATGAATTGCTTTCTTTGTTAATGAGGAGTGTGAAATTTGAAGGCGATTTCGATGATGCGGCTTATCTTGAAGGATTGATGACCAAATGTAATTTTCAAAAAGGCTATGTGGTGTTGTCGAACCATCCAGACCAACCCATTCCTATTATGAAAATTAAAAATTATTCCATGGTCAATAATTAGGCTCTAAAATATTGTTGTAGTTTAATAAAATGCCCACCAATTGATTGCTCAACGGTGGGCATTTTTGAATCGTATTCCCACTACAATTCATTATTTTTTTAGTTAAAAACATGATATAAAAATCAATATTAAAAACATTACTCATGAAATTAAATAAGACTTGGAAATTAAATTTTGTTCCAGGATGGAGACTACTTTTTGTAAGTTTTTTTAAATAGGGTCTGTATAAAAAATGCTACGAATTTGCGCCATTACGCTGAAACAAAACAAACTCGCCCCCAAATTTGTTGAAAATACAAAATAATCGTGTGGCTCAAACAGTGTTTTGTTTTTAACCACTTCATGGAGCAATACCGAAAAAAATCGGGATTAGGTATTTTTTATAAGGTCGAATGCAAGACAATTCAAAGATTGCAGATGATATGCTTGCATTTTATACTTTATTTTGAATTATAAATTACTGTTATTGAAAATGTTAATGGTTTTTTAGTAGACCCTAATTATTAAATTATAGTCATTGAAATGTTTATTGTAACCGTTTCAATGCAAGGGTGTATGAATTTATGCCATTAAAATGTTGTGCTATTTTCTTTAATTCGCCATTATCATGAATTGAATATATTGTAAAATAATCTGTACTAGCATGTGAATGGTGTTTTATTTATTGAATTCCTCTACGACAACCTTCCTTTGTAATCTTCATAGCCAAATTTCTTAAATAGTGTAAAGCCTTTTTCGTCGTTCCAAATGCCTATGGACGGATGGTTTACCCCATTGAAGGTGGTGGTTTTGACCATGGTATAATGAATCATGTCTTCAAATACCAACAAATCGCCTATGTGAACCTCTTTCTCAAAACTCCAGTCGCCCATATAATCGCCACTGAGGCAAGAGTTTCCTCCAATTCTATAGGTTGGTTTTCCTTCAACCGGATCAGTAGCGCCAACTACTTTGGGTTTGTATGGCATTTCTAAACAATCGGGCATGTGGCCTGTAAAGGAGATGTTGGCAATCAACGTAGTAATGCCTTTGTTCTCGACTATATCCACTACTTTCGCCACCAAATCTCCTGTTTGCCAAGCGAAGGCCGACCCTGGTTCTAAGATTACTTCTACCTTGTATTTATCTTTAAATGCTTTTAATAATTGTACCAAGTGAGCCGTGTCATATCCTTTTTTAGTCATCAAATGTCCTCCGCCCATGTTCACCCATTTTACATGGGGTAAAAGGTGCGCAAACTTTTCTTCAAATGCTTTTAGGGTATTTTCTAAATCGAAAGAACTCGACTCGCACAAAGTATGAAAGTGTAAGCCTTCTACGCCTTCTGGTAAAGTGGCCCCAATTTGATCAGCCGTTGTGCCTAGTCTTGAGCCAGGCGCACAAGGATTATACAAATCTATCTCCACATTCGAAAACTCAGGATTCACGCGGATGCCAACGGAGATTTTTCTTTTGAAATTTTTAATTTTTGGTAAAAAATGGTTCAATTGGGTCAAAGAATTAAAGGTAATATAACTGCTATATTCCATCAATTCGTCAAATTCTTCGTCTACATACGCAGGAGAATAGGTATGGGCGAGGGTTTTCATTTCTTCAAAACACAATCGTGCTTCCCATAAGGAACTGGCCGTAGCGCCATGCACATATTCGCGCACAATTGGAAAAGCTCCCCACATCGAAAAGCCTTTAAATGCCACAATGATATCAATTCCGGCCTGGTCTTTAACCGATTTTATCAAGGATAAATTACTACGAAGTAAAGTTTCATCTACTACGTAGGAGGGGTTGGGAACTTGGGAATAGTTGATCATTTG